>JBFFIS010000196.1:0-5408 GCA_041556375.1 Desulfurivibrionaceae bacterium
CAGGAGATACAGCCCACCTCGCAGACCTTTTTGACATTCTTGCCGAGATCCTTGGTAGAACAAGGTACATACACCCGGGCTTTCAGACTCTGCAGAACAATAACCTGCTTGGGACAGGTCTTGACGCAGGTGCCACAGCTCACACATTTATCAGGGTTGACCACCGGAAAGCTGTCCACCATGGAGATGGCGTCAAAGGGGCAGGCCTGGGCGCACTCGCCAAGACCGATACAGGCATAGGTACAGGCTGAGGGGCCACCGAAACCTAAGTTGGCGGCGGTGCAGGAGGCAAAGCCAATATACTCATGCTTATGGCTCACGCGGCCTTCCTGGCGGGAGCAGCGGACCAAGGCAATCATGTCCTCCATCTCGGCCATCTTCTTGCCGGTAAGCTCGGCAACCCGTTCCGCCACCTTTTCCTTGCCTGGATAGCAGAGGTTGGGGGGGACGTCCGGGTCGTTGACCACGGCAATGGCATAACCTTCACAGCCGGGATAACCACAGCCGCCGCACTGGGCGCCGGCCAGGGACTCGAGAACCTCTTCTATGAGGGGGTCTGATTCTACCGCGAATTTATGGGCCGCCAGGGCCAGACCGATGCCGAAGAACAGACCTATACAGGCAAGCAAGGCCACGCCGCCGAGGGCTAATTTTACTAATGCTGGATCCATACTCTCACCTATGTGATGACCTCTCCAAAAATACGGAACGGCCACCGGTACTGCGATTATTTAAGTTAATTTATTGTCGCCTGGTTTGCTGGCAGGGCTTTTGCGGGGCATCCCACGTCGGATAAAAAACGAAATGATTTGCGCCATTCAATTACGTACTCAAGTCGAGGCTAGAAAATCTGTAACCCTGAAAAACCCAGGAATGCTAAAGCAAACTGGCCTGCTACAATAAAAGCTATAGGCACACCTTTAAAGGTGGGCGGAATATTGGCAAGCTCCATACGCTCCCGGACTGAACTCATGAGGTAGAGGGCGAGGAGAAAACCGCCGCCGGCCCCCAGAGAGAGCATGAAGGTTTCAAAGAAATTATACTCATTGTCGGCCAAAATAAGAGGCACGGCGATAATAACGCAGTTGGCAATCACCAAGACGAGGTAAACACCAAAGGAGTTAAACAGCGCCGGGTTAACCTTGCGCAAAATAGTGTCAACCGCTTGGACGGTGAGGGATACCAGGCCGATAAAGACGACGATCTGCAGAAAGTTAAGATCAAAGGGCTTTAAGATGAACTGGTAGAAAAACCAGCTCATAATGGCTGAGACCACCATGACGATGGTGAAGGTGAAACCCATGCCTTTGGCTGTATCCTTGCGCTTTGAGGTGCCGAAGAAAACGCAGAGTCCAAGGTATTTAGTAAAAACAAAGTTGTTAATGAGCAGGGCCGAGACCAGGATGCCGACCAGGTAACCAAGATATGATTTGGCGACAGTAAAAGTAGCCGGGGCTTGGGCCGGAACAAGATTGGCAATGGCCACCACATGGGTCTGCAGAGTGTTGAGGGGCTCACTGAAAATCAGCGAGGCACTTTTGTTGTCAGCAGAGAGGATAACCTCTTTGACCTGCAGGCGGATATCCGGATCAGGCTCTTCGTAGATCGTGTAGTTTCTAGTGTCCTTTACAATACTTGGCTCGACGGCCTGGCTGAAGGTAACGATGATTTCGTTATCTGCGCCAAAGCTCTTGCCGGTCACCAGGTCTTGGCCTTGGGCCAGACTTGGTAAAACAAAGAGAAGGACGAATGCAAAAATATGGCGTGTCATAATATTTTTCATAGCTGTTCCCTTATGCCTGCTTGGCTTTCTTGTAGGCGACTTCAATATAGTTGAAGAATGCCATCATCAGGCCCACCACAAAGAAGCCGGCGCAGGGCAGGACAAAAAAGAGCAGGGGTTTGAAACCGAGAACGTCATAACCCATCAGGGTGCCCAGGCCGAGAAGCTCACGGACAAAGCCGATGGCCATCATGCCAAACATAAAACCCAGCCCCATGCCGATACCATCCCAGAAGGAGTCGTTTACCGATTCCTTACAGGCAAACATCTCGAGGCGCATGGTGATAATGGCAAAGGCCACGATGAGTTTGACAAAGATACCCATCTTGGCATAGGCCTCGGGTAGATAGGCGGCCAGGACCAGGTCAATAACCGTCACCCAGGTGGCGATGGTCAGGGTGTAGGACGGGATCCGTATCCGTGGGTGAATGACATTTTTAAAGATGGATATGGTGACGCTGGAAAAGACCTGTACAAAGAGCACGGCGATCCCGAGCATCAGGCCATTCATCACGGTGGTACTGATACCCACGGCAGGACACATGGAGAGAACCAGCCGAAAGATGGGGTTCTCGTTTAAGATGCCGTTGGTAACCAGCTGGAAATTTGATTTGTCGTTAGCCATGGTCTCTCCTAGAAGGATACAGCAATCTGTTGCTCTTGAAGAACGTTGTCAAGGATGGAGATGCGGTAGGCGAATTTCTTGACAATGCCTTGGGCGCCGTTGGTCACAGCGCGGCTGGAGATTGTCGCCCCGGTGAGGGCATAAATATCCTTGTCCTTATACTGTTCTTGGATGGCGGCAACATCCTCGGCGCTCATTCCTGATTTCTTGGCCTCGAGAGCCTTGAGGTAGTCGGCAGGGATAGGGGTCTTCACCACATCAAGGTTTTTTAACACGGCAAAGGTCTTGCCTTTGAACTGGTTCTTGAAATAATCCTGAATAATTTCACCGCCTAAGCCTGGATCTTCCTCATGTTCCATAACTTCGAGACCAAGGATGGTGAAGGAGGGGTCAAGGGTCAGCATCACGGTGATAAAGGTCTTAAAGCCGGGAAAGGCGCCGGGGAGCAGGTAGGCTTGGCGCTTGCCATTATCAGTGACGACAATGGTCTTATCGGCATAGCGCAGGGACTTGCCGGCATCAAGAGCGCTAGTGATGGCCTTGCTCCGTTCTTTTTCCTCAATGACCAGTGGATGGCTGATGTCAACAGGGGTGGAGGCCAGAAACTTGCCGTCAAGATCGATGCTGACAAAGGTAAATCCATGGTCCTGCTGTGGTACGAGGTAGCCCAGGGTCAAGGTCTTGCCCTCGGTGACTACGTAGCGATAAATCTCGTGCATGGCCATGGACTCGGGGGCCGGGTTGTCCTTGGTGTAACCGAGGAGGCCGGACATTACCCGCTGCTCATTGACGTGCTCGTTATGTTTCTTGGCATTGCTGGTGAAGATATAGGTGATACCCATAACCGTACCAGCCAGAATGCACGACAGGGTGAGGCGAATTATGATGGTGATGATATTTTTCATTTTGCACCTCCTTGGGGAGGCAAGGGGGCTGCAAAGCGCTTGGGCTTAAACCAGGAGTCAAGTACCGAGCTCACTGGATTCATGAGTAGAATGGCGTAACAGACACCTTCAGGATAGCCGCCTTTGAGACGGATAAGAACGGTGAGGGCGCCGATGCCGATGCCATAGATGAGCTGGGATTTCTTATTGGTAGGGCTGCTGACATAATCGGTGGCCATGAAAAAGGCCCCAAGCAGGGCGCCGCCGGAGAGGATGGCTAGCAGCGGGTCGCCGCTGAAGGTGGTCTCGCCGCCAAAGGCCCAAGTGAGCAGGGCGATGGAGGCCAGCATGCTCACAGGAATATGCCAGGTGATATAGCCGCGGTAGAGCAGGTAGAGGCCGCCGAGGATGATCAGTAGACCGGAGGTCTCCCCGATACATCCGGGGCGCCAGCCCAGGAAGAAGTCGGTGTAAAAATTAGGAGCAGCGCCAAAGGTCTCGGTAAAGGCGGTCATGCCCTGGTCCTTGAGGACTGCGAGCGGGGTCGCCGTGGAGACCGCGTCAATGGAGTCGGCGAGATAATGAAAAATAGAGCTGTCCTGCAATGGTGGTAGCCAGGACGAGGTCATGGCCACTGGAAAGGTAGCAAGGAGAAAGGCCCGAGCCAGCAGGGCAGGGTTGAAAATATTGTAGCCGATACCGCCGAGAAGGTGCTTGCCGATATAGATGGCCATCACCGCTCCCAGTACGGGGAGCAGGTAGGGGACGCCGGGCGGGATGACAAAGGCGAGAAGCATGCCGGTGATAACGGCGCTGCCGTCCTTGATGGTTACCTTACGGCCCAGGGCCTTCTGGCTGATGGCTTCCATGGCGACACAGCTCAGCACCGAAACAGCAGTGATGATCAGGGTTTGGATACCGAAAATAAAAACCGACAGAACCAGGGGGGGTACCAGGCAGGCCACCACGGTCCACATAATTTTTTCAACCGACTCGGCGCTGCGCACATGAGGGGAAACGGAAACTTTCCATCCCCCTAAAGATGCCTGCGGCGTCAGGTTGTCTGAGTCTTGCTGTTTGATGGCTTTACTCCTTAAAACTATGGTAAATTTGCTGATGGCCTGCTTGAACAAGAAGATTTTGTTCAAACTGGCCAGATAATTTAATTTGCCGCTTTCATCTTGGCCAGGCGGATAAACTGCACCAGTGGCCTTTTGGCCGGGCACACATAGGCGCAACAGCCGCACTCAAAACATTCAAAAACCCCAAACTGTTTGGTGTCCTCAGGGCGACCGGCCTCAACATGGATGGCGATCTCCTTGGGCTCAAGACCCATGGGGCAGACATCCAGGCACCAGCCGCAGCGGATACACTGGGAGTGGGGGGTGTTGTCGATTTCATCCTCGGCCAGAAAGAGCACCGATGAGGTGGTCTTGGTCACCGGAATGTCGAGGCTGGAGACAGCAAACCCCATCATCGGCCCACCCATGATAATCTTGGAGAGTCCAGGGGTGACACCACCAAGGTACTCCACAATGTCGCTGATTTTGGTGCCCACCTTGACCCGCAGGTTGGCGGGGCGCTTGATGCCCTTGCCGGAGATGGTCATGACCTTCTCGTAGAGCGGTTTCTCCAGGACCACGGCGTCGTAGATGGCGGCAGTGGTGGAGACGTTGTGGACCACCACGCCCACGGCTGACGGCAGGGCAAAGCCCGGGACCTTACGGCCGGTGATCGACTGGATGAGCTGCTTTTCCGAGCCCTGAGGGTATTTAACCTGGAGGGGTTGAACGCTGATGGTGAAATCAGCGGTGGTGCCGTTTTTGGCGGCCTCGGTCATTGCGGCAGGCAGCAGATAGGCGTCGATCTCGTCAGCCACTTCGCGGCTGATCTTGTCGACCGAGTCGCGGTAGCTGCGCACCAGTGATGTGGCGCACTTGCGGGGCGCCGGTTCGGGCACCTGCAGCTGCGGCGGCAGATTCGCCGGCGCGAAGACGTACCGGAAGCGTTGCAGGAGGGTTTCCTCGGTCGTCAACCCCTCCTGCTCGACGGCTGCCTGCAGGCGCCGTTCGAATTCGTCCTCGGGAGCAGCCGTCGCCAGCGCGAGCGAGGCGGA
>JBFFIS010000197.1:0-5377 GCA_041556375.1 Desulfurivibrionaceae bacterium
ATAACGGCAAGCCGTTCTTTGTAGCCTTTACGGCTAAGCTCCTCGAACATGGAGTCGAGGCTTTCGCCTTCCGGCACCTCGAAATTAGGAAAATAATGGTTGCCGAACTCAATCTCCAAATTGCAGCGCTCGGCAATCTTCACGGTATTCTCCAAGGCCTCAGGACAATAGTCAAAGGCCTGGCGCATCTCCTGGGGCGACTTGAAATAGAGCTCATCGGTGGAAAACCGGAAACGATTAGCATCCTGCAGGGTCTTACCGGTCTGGATGCAGAGCAGCAACTCGTGGGCCGCCGCCTCGTCGCGATTGAGATAATGGCAGTCATTGGTGGCCACCAACGGCACATCAAGCTCTTTGGCCAGCTGCATCAGGCCTTTATTGACCACAGTCTGCTCAGGAATATGATTTTCCTGCATCTCGAAATAGAGGCGGTCGCCGAAGATACGCTTCAAATCCAGGGCCTTCTCCCGGGCCAGATCCATATTATTTTCTTTAGCGATCAGGTAGGGAATCTCACCATGCAGACAGGCGGTCAGGGCAATCAGGCCGTCGCTATGGGCCTCGAGGATTTCTTTGTCGATCCGGGGCTTATAGTGAAAGCCCTCAAGTTGGGCTATGGAGGACAGCTTGAGCAGATTCTTGTAGCCGGCATGATTCATGGCCAGCAAGACGATATGAAAGGCAGCGCGGCCGGCACTCTTGGCCTTCTTCTTGAAGCGGGAATCCGGGGCAATATAAAACTCACAGCCGACAATGGGCTTAAGGCCCTTCTTCTTGGCCTTGACATAGAACTCCAGAGCCCCGTACATGGCACCATGATCGGTAATTGTTACCGTATCCATGCCATACTCTTTACACTTGTCAAAAAGGTCGGGCAGCCGAATGGCTCCGTCCAAGAGACTGTATTGGGTGTGGACATGAAGATGGGTGAAGTTGGCAGGGGCGATCTGTGGTTCTTCCATTATTTTTATCGTCAGAGTTGAAAGTGTCTATCGTAAGGCCACCAGAAATATCGGCAAGGTCGGCCTGTCATCTCTACCAGCGTGCTAGCCGCATCCAAAGGTTGTTACTGGCAGGCAAGAACCTTGGCTGCTGCTATGGCAGTGCGGCCGGCATAAAACCAACCTTTTCCAGAAAGCGAAAACCCGTTTCCACACCGCCGTCATGGTGGGCCTCCAAGGTGACCAAAGGCGTAAGCTCCTGTCTTTGCAGAAAGGCAAAAAAATCTTCAAAATCAAAAATTCCCTCACCAAGACCGAGATGGAGATCCCGGTCGCCGTCATTATCGTGGAGGTGGAGTTGGCCAAGCCAGGGCGACATCTCCGGTAACCATTCCTGCCAGCGACTCTTGGCAAAGGCCATGACATGACCGACATCAAGGCAGTAGCGGGCATAGGGAGAGTCAAGGGCGGTCAGAACACGCTTGAGCTGTTGGGGGTCGTGTTCATAGGTATTTTCCAGCATAAAGGGTGTCTGCCGGGCTGCAGCAAATTCTAGAAATTGCTGCCAGGCCTCAAGAGAGTAGTCAAACCACTGCTCCTCTTTATAGCCATGCTTATTGGCCTCATAACCGAGATGGCAGACCACAGAGGCAGGTCTAAAAATATCGATCAGGTCAAAGGCCTTTTGGAGCTTATAGCGGCTTAAGCGCCGAATATAAGGGTCAAGGCTGCCTGGATACAGTTCAAAAAAAGGGGCATGGAGGGTGCACCTCAGACCAGCCTGATGAAGAGCCTCGGCGACATGGTGAAAATCCTCTGGACTCTCATCATAGAGAACAGTGCCTTCCAGACCGATTTCCGGCTGGATTCCCTGTTCAACTATTGATTGCAGATCTTGCTTGAGGCGCAAGAAGGGCACAGTAACAAAACAGTGTTTTTTGAGTTCAGAAAATGCCATGAAAAAGAATTCCGAAATAAGAATTCAGGGATAAGAGAGCTATAAAAAATGACGAAGGTGCCGGGGTAACAAACCTGGTGATGCTGTTATCAATCCTCTAAGGGCTGCGCTTCATCAATGAGCATAATAGGGATATCATCCTTAATTGCATAAACGAGTTTGCAGGCCGGGCAGATGAGGCCATCGCCCTTATCAGTAAGAGACACCGGCCCTTTGCACTGCGGGCAGGCCAGAATATCAAGAAGTTCTTTTTTTATCACAGGTGATCTCCTTAGAAAGAGAAAGGCATGGACGACGGAAGGACTGGAGAAATTTACCAGCTCGAAACCAAGCTAGCTATAAATAAAAACATAGGTGTCATTGTTGACACTGATACGGTAACGGCCACCGTGATTTTTGCCGTAAATTTCCCAGGCAGCGCCATCCTTAATCTCGCATTTGCAGCACGATGGTGAAAACCTGCCGGTGGTCTTATCAAACCAGGACATGAGCATCGGATCTTCATTATGACGGTTAGCAAGGGCGAAGGCCAGATCACGAGCGACATCCCAGTCAAGTTCAGCACCATCCACAGCAATTGTGATATTTTTCATACCCAGACCCGTTATCGGAATAATTTCCGCCATGACCTCTCCTTGCCAAAATCGATCAAAAAAACCACTAACCATCTCGGCTCGCGGATGTCCACGAAAAAGAGGGATGATGCCCAAAGCATCATCCCTCGTAGGGTAAGTCGTTATGTGGAGCAAGAGCCTCCCAGACCCAGGAGGAGGTTAATCACCATACCAAGAAGACTATGGTGATTACCTGGGCCTGGCAGGTTCTCAATAGTATCTACTCAGACACCTCGCACTCAGGGCCATCGCACTCGACATTGGCGACAAGATAGCGGCTCTTGAAGCCGGCATTGCGCAGTTCGGTGCTGGCCATTTCAGCCCGGGCACCGGTGGTGCAATGGACCAGAATTTCCTTGTCTTTAGGCAGGGAATCCATCTGACCTTGAAGATCGTCAAGAGGGATATGACGGGCCTTGGCAAATTTACCTTCACCAGCCTCATCAATGGTACGGACATCAAGAACAAGCTTGTCAGCGGCTCCGTCACAAGCCTTCATAAATTCAGCAATAGCGACCTCATGCTTGCCGAGTTTACGCTTCCAGACAATCTCGTCAGGTGTGGCGCCGGTCTCAACAGGGTTACCGGCATTTTTCCAGGCGGCGAAATTCACACTGGAAATGGAGCCTTTCTTACAACCCCACTTCTTAATGATTTTATAGGCCTTCTGGGCATCGTCGCCATCACCATAAACGACGATGGGAGCGGCCTTACTGGAGGGGAAATCATCCTCGGCATCGGCAAGCGCTGCCAGGGGAATATTATGGGCTCGAGGAATATGGCCAGCCTCGTAGTCCTTCTTGGACCGTAGGTCAACGAGAACTATATTACCCTTCTTAACAAACTCTTGCGTGGCCTCGACATGGTTACCTGCTTTTTTCCAACCGGGAACACCGGCAAGCATTACTTTAACATTGGTATATCCTAATTTGACCGCCGAACCGGCGTTCTTTGTTGACATACCTCAGGTAGGCCCTCCGCAGTAAAAGACGAGCTGAATGTCTTTATCCTTGGGGAGCATGGTGGCACCCTTTTTCCCCATGGCTGGAACGGGAATATTGATCGATCCTGGAATGGTGCCCTCATGAAAACGCTTTGCCGGCCGGGCATCGACAAGGACAAACTTCTGGCCAGAATTCATCAAGGCAGCAAGCTCTTGGGGCTTCATTTCAGAAGTGCCTTTAGGCAGCTTGGCCAGTTTCGGTTTGATGACGGTGGCGATGCGATTCTTGCCCTCGCCCTTAAATTGGATGATGGCGGCATGGCCCTTAACGGCATGCTCGACACCCTTGGTGGCATCGTCAAATTTGACCATTACGGTCTTGGCTTTCTCACCCTTGCCCACAGAGATGGAAATGGTTTTGGCCTTATTGGACTTACCGAGAATTTTTCCCTTGAGGACGTTTTGTTGTTTCTTGGCCTCAGCCTTTACCGCCGGCTCCGCCTTATTTCCTGCCTGCACCGGCTCATGCTGACCACAGCCGGTGACAAACAATGCCGCCCCGCAGGCCAGTGGAAGCAGGCGTTTTAGAATTATGCTGTTCATGGGTAACTCCTTAAAAAAAAGTGAACGAATGACGGCGTATAGCAACGCCACTAGGGTTAACACTCTCATTTTACAGAGCAATCTATGTGCCACAGCACGTCCGCCCACTATCTTCACCAACAGAACCCGCAGAAACGACGTTTACCCAGTACATTAGAAAAATAATATTAAAATTCTAACGGCAATAGGCCTCCTCTCCAACCCCCTGCAAAGTTATTTGACAACTATACGGATTAAGCAGTAACATGCTGGACACACATCAATTTTGACGACAAAGACATTTGTCCATGCAATTTTTTTTGCACCCCTTGCCAAGCTATGAACCTACGCTATCTCATTTTTTTTAGCATCACCGCCCTCGGCCTCCTTCCTCTGGCAGTACTCCTCATAACCAGTCTGCCCCAGGCTATGGAGCAATTGGACGATGCTGCCCGTCTCGAGACCGTTGCCCGCACTCAAAATCGCTACACCAAGCTCAATGCCAAGGTCAAATGTCTGAAAAAATCGATCATCAGGCTGGCGGCGGTGCCGGTCAGTGATGACATCATCACCGACGCCGGAGAAGATCACCAAAAGCGTATGGAGCTTCTCATCGCCGACTGGTTTGCCGATGACCTACAGATTGACGACGTTCAGATAGTCGACATTGTCGGCAACGAAACCTTTCGCATGAGCCGGAGCGAGCAGGGGTTGGCCAAAATCGACCCCAGCCTGCTTAAGACCAGGGAGCAGGATGCCTCCTTTCTTCAAGGTTTACAACTCACCCCTCAGAAGGTCTTTGTCGGTATCGCCAACCAGGCCGAGGGGGTCTTAGAAGGCGAAGAGCAGTACGTATTGTACATGGTAACCCCCATTGGCAGAAGGGTTGAAGAGGTTATCGGCCTGGCGGTGATCCAGGTCGACCTCACCACCTTTTTGCAGGATTTCAGCGATTCCCTATGGCTTCTCACCAACCGCCAGGTGCTCTATGCCCCGGCTGACATTCCGCCCTACACCCCACCCACTGCCATTGCTGAGGATTTCAGCCAACCTGTAGATATTTCCATTATTGATTCCGCCAGCGGCAGCCAGGTGGCCTGGCTGCCCTTGTCTTTTAACCCGGACCATCGCCCCCTGCTGTGGATTGCCAGTCCGGTGGACCAATCCGCCACCCTGGCCTGGAAAACGGCGATTACCAGAAATATCTTTCTCATTGTCACCATTACCGGTCTCATGGTTTTTGGCATTGCCCACTTCATCGCCGGCCGGTTGGTGACGATCAGAAACGAGATTGTCCATGGCGTCGATAGCATCTTAAACCATGATCAACCGGTGCAAT
>JBFFIS010000198.1:0-5340 GCA_041556375.1 Desulfurivibrionaceae bacterium
TCGGTGGAACTCAGACCTGTAAAACCCTACTCAAGACCCAAGGCCTTAATCCTCTTATGAAGATGACTCCGCTCCATACCAATCTGTTCAGCTGTTTTTGAAATATTTCCATCATTTTCGGCAATCTTGGTCCTCAGAAAGTCCGCTTCAAACTGTTGCTTGGCATTTTTAAAGCTCATATCTCCGCCCAGGGCGAGATTATCGGCAAGGGATGGCGGCCCAGGGGGTCTTGCCTGGTCAGGGACGTCGCTTGCCATACCACCCCGGAGAATCTGGCTCACCTGCTCGCCGGAAACCTCTTCGTCAGGGCACATGATAGAGAGCCTTTCCAGGAAATTACGCAATTCCCTGACATTACCAGGCCAGTCATGGCGTTGCATAGCATGGATGGCGCCGGGCAAAAACTTCTTTTTGCCAAAGCCCTTGCGCTGAAAACCATGCATAAGATCCTCAACCAGCAGGGGCAGGTCCTCTAAGCGTTCGCGCAAAGGGGGCAAGGTAATGGGGACGACATTAAGGCGATAAAAAAGATCAGCCCTGAAATTGCCGGCCTCGATCTCAGCCTCCAGGTCCTTATTGGTTGCGGCAATAACCCGGACATCGACGGAAATGGTCTTTGAGCCTCCCACCCTTTCAAACTTCTGCTCCTGGAGGATACGCAAGACCTTGGCCTGGGTTTTCAGGCTCATATCACCAATTTCATCAAGAAAGAGGATAGAGCCGTCGGCCAGATCAAATTTGCCGCGTTTGCTGGTGGTGGCACCGGTAAAGGCCCCCTTCTCATGGCCAAAGAGCTCACTTTCAATAAGCTCTTCAGGGATGGCAGCGCAGTTCATGGCAATCATCGGCTTATCTTTGGCTGCTGAGTGGCTATGGACCATCTGGGCGGCAAGCTCCTTACCGGTGCCATGCTCGCCTCTGATCAAAACCCAGGCCGGGGTAGGCGCCACCCTGAGAATCTGCTGGCGGATAGCGGTGATAGCCGGGGATACGCCGGTCAACTCGGATCGTTGCTCCTGTTGCTCCCGTAGAATCTCGTTTTCCCTGGCCAGGCGCGAGAACTGTAAGGCATTGCTGATCGCCAGGATAATCTTGTCGTAGGAAGGCGGTTTTTCAATGAAATCAAAGGCCCCCATTTTGGTGGCCTGGACAGCTGTCTCAATATTACCGTGGCCGGAAATCATAATCACCGGCAGATCGGGATAGAGCTCCTTGATCTTTGGCAAGGCCTCCATGCCGTCCATCTCCGGCATCCAGATATCAAGTAAGACGACTCGGACGGCCTCGGTCTCCAGAACAGCAAAGGCCTCCTGGGCACTGGCCACGGTAAGGGGTTCAAAACCTTCATCGCTCAAGATGCCGGCCACTGAGTCCCGAATGGTTTCTTCGTCATCAATTATGAGAATTTTCTTCGCCATAGCCTTCCCTAGTACCCCAAACAGACTTCTCTCAATGCTCTAACTCTTGCTACGATGCCAAGGGCAGTTCAACAATAAATCGGGCCCCTGTTGGTATATTGTCCTTGATGCGAATATAGCCGCCATGATCAGAGACAACGGTGGTGGCAATGGCAAGCCCCAAACCGGTGCCGGTTTTCTTGGTGGTGAAATAGGGCTCGAAAAGATGGAGCTTATCCTCATCACCCACACCAGGACCATTATCGCGAACCTCAAGAAAGATCAGGCTCTGGGCGTCATCAACCTTAATCTCCACAGTCACCTCGCCGTTGTTGTTACCGACGGCTGCCACGGCATTATCAAGGAGGTTAATCAACACCCTTTCCATCTGCTTGCGGTCAAAGAGGAAGGGGGGCACCTCCTGGCTGCACAGGAGCTTAAAGGAAACCTCTTTATGACCCTCCTGATACATGACCAGAGTTTCCCGGGCCATCTCTTCGAGAAAACCTCGTTTTTTCTGGACCGCCGGCATCCGGGCAAAACTGGAAAATTCACTGACCAGGTGCTTGAGCTCATCGACCTGACCAATAATGGTTTTGGTACACAGATCAAAAATATCTCCCTCCCCCGCCAATTTGTCAAGGTATCGTTTACGCAGACGCTGGGCAGAGAGCTGGATGGGCGTTAAGGGATTTTTCACCTCATGGGCGATGCGGCGGGCAACCTCACGCCAGGCCGCCATTCTCTGGGCCTTTTCCAGTTCGGTAAGATTGTCAAAGACCAGGACAACGCCCAGGTCTTCACCACTTTCATCGCGAAGGCGGGTTATATTGACCCGCAGCGAAAAGGTCTCATTGCCCACCGACAGCTGGAGAGGCATCTCAAGGGACATCTTACCAGTGCGGGCAAGCTCCCCATAAAATTGGTCAAGAACAGCGCTGTGCTGAGGGGCGAGAACACTCTTATAATTGTGACCGAGCAGGCGCTCCGGTTCAATTTTCAATAAGGTCTCGGCAAAGGTATTTATCGAGGTGATACGGCCCCTGTTGTCCAACGACACGACACCGGCCGGGACATTCTGCAAAATTGTCTCAGTATAGCGCCGCCTGTTTTCCAACTCCAGGTTAAACTGCTCAAGGCTTCTCTTGCCGATGAGAAGATCACGGGTCATTTTATTGAAAGACTCGACCAAGGTTCCCATTTCATCGCCCGAATCCTTTTCGATGACAAAATCAAGCTCGCCGTCGGCAACCCGCAGGGTGGCGTCGGCCAGTTTTCCGATGGGGGTGGTCAAACCACTGGCCACATAAAAACCAAACCAGATGGCCGAGAACATGACCAGCAGGGTGACGATAAGCAGGATAACAAGCAGACTGGTCTTAATGGGCTGCTGGAGGAGCATAAGTTGCCGGTAACCCTCCAGGCCGCCGGCAATCTTATGGAGCTGATCAATCTTTTCCTGGGGAATGAGAAGCGAGGTCACCAGAATATGGGGTTCCTGTCTGTCACGGCCGAGACGGACCAGGGTGACATTGCGGACCAGCTCGCCGATGCTAATCTTCTGGATGATATCCAGCTGTTTTTCACCCTTCAATGCTTTCCTGATCAGGGAGTCGGGGATGGCCGGCAATTCCACCCCGGAGGCGAGCTCATCGGCAAGGGCCAGGAGTTTGACCTCATGATTTTCGCGCAACAGAACCAGGGAGGCCAGGCCGCGACTCTCAACAATATCGACTAAAAAGATATCCAGGGAGGTATCTGTGAGCTGGCGATAGCGTTTGGCCTCGAGCTGTAAGGCGATATTTTTACCGAGCCGGGCGGCAACACGCCGTTCCTCCTGATAGACATTGCGGGCAATGCCCAAGGACTCCTCCAGGGCCTGCTCAACATTGATATTAAACCAATAATCCATGGAGGTAGAGACAAACTGCAGGGCCAGAAAGAAGAGAATACTGGTGGGAATGAGGGCCATGGACATAAAGGAGATAACCAGTTTTGTCCGCAGCTTGGTACCGAGAAGTTTGCGCTTACGATCAAAGACGAGCTGCACCAGGTTACGCAGGACCAGAAAGACAATGAGCAGCAGGAGAAGGACATTAAAGTTAATAAGGACATAGACCAGAACATTGCCGCTCACCGGAAAATCCACCGTGCCCAGTTCAAGCACCCGGGTCTCCAGAAAGGTCAGACCGACCATAAGCAGGAGGCAAATGGCGATAATCCACCATATCCGCCTTTTTTTACGGCGGCTCCGCAGTTCTTCTTCCCTGGAAAGGTCGTTTATCTCCACAATGGTTTCTCTGTTCACTCTCTTAACGGCTAGGCGGAGGTTCTACGCCCTCATTTGCGGCGGAAATGGCAGACGCCATAGTGAACTCAAGCTCACTCCACCTGGTGTCAAAATCCCACATCTTCAGAAAGGTCATGACGTTTTTAAATTTATCCGGCAGCCCCTGTTTGGCTAACTGGGCTTTCATCTTGACGCTATAGCGCCCACCAGGCTTCAAGAGGGCCAGGTTGGCAACGGCAAGGTCGTGGACGCTGACCATGGCGGCAGCGGCACTGCCGAAATCAGTAAAAGTGACGCTCTCCTTCCCATGTTCCGTCAGCTCCAGGCTGAAGACCTCTTTTAAGGTCTCAAAATGGAGGGTATGCCTGAAGGTCCGGCTGGCTACCTGCACCGCGCCCTTAGGCCCCTGATGCTCATAGAGCTCGACAAAGAAGGCAAAGGTAACGGGAATCCCTGTCAAGATACCCTTTTCCATCTCAGGAATCAGGGCCCCATCAACCGAGAAATAGAGGAGCAACTCGGTCTGGGAGTTGACCACAAAGCCTTCCTGGATGCGAGCCTTTTCAGCCGCCACGGCCTCAGTGGTCAAGAGCACCCCGGCAAGCAACAAAACCAGGAGCACCTTTGTAGCGAATGCCCTTGTCAAACTCATGGTTGCCACTCCTTCAGCACCTTTTTTTTGGCCTCGGCCATAAAGGTTGTAAAGGTTTGCGGATTGAGGGCACTAATGGCAATACCGCCATACATCCGGAGTTGATCTTCAACATACTCGGGCTCAACCAGATCAATTTTATTAAAGACCTTGAGGACGGCAATATCACCCAGTTCAAGATCGCGGAGAATATCCTCCACCACCTTCATCTGATCAACAAAGCGTGGGTTTGAGATATCAATGACATGGATGAGCAGATCAGCCTCGTGGAGTTCTTCCAGGGTGGCCTTGAAGGCCTGCATAAGTTCGTCGGGCAGATGGCGGATAAACCCCACCGTATCGGTGATGATAACCTCGACGTCCTCAGGAAAACGCAGGCGCCGACTAGTGGGGTCCAGGGTGGCAAAGAGTTTGTCCTCAGCGAGAATTTCGCTTTGGGTAAGACTGTTGAGCAGCGAGGACTTGCCGGCATTGGTATAGCCCACCAGACTGATGACCGGCAGATCCTTCTTGCGGCGCCGGGAGCGCCGGCGATAGCGCTCCTTGCCCACCTTTTTAAGCTCTTTATTAAGACGGGCCAGGCGGTCATTGATGCGGCGCCGATCAATTTCCAGCTTGGTCTCGCCGGGACCACGGCCACCAATACCGCCGGTGAGGCGTGACAGGGAATCATCGCGAAGGCCGAGACGGGGCCGCAGGTATTTGAGCTGGGCCATCTCTATCTGAAGTTTGCCTTCGCGACTCAAGGCCCGGCGGGCAAAAATATCGAGGATGAGCTGGGTGCGGTCAACAACCCGCAAGTCAGTATGACTGATAATGGAATTGACCTGGGAGGGGTTGAGCTCCTGATCAAAAATGAGCAGATTGGCATTATGACGGAGGGCAAGGAGCATGATCTCGCTGAGCTTGCCCTTACCCAAAATGAGCTTGGGATTAATCTTGTGACGCCTCTGGATAACCGTCTTTTCCACCCGGACATCGGCAGAGCGCACCAGCTCACA
>JBFFIS010000199.1:0-5337 GCA_041556375.1 Desulfurivibrionaceae bacterium
GCTGACTCGAGCCATGAGCCCAATGATCCGAATGTATTACCTGAGCTTGATGGCCGCGGTCTTTTCGCTGATGCCCCGTTTCAAGACCTCGCGGTTATAGGCGGCAATGACATCACGCCTCTTAAGCATCCCCACGACCCACATCTCATCTTTGGATTCTACCACGGGAATCTCTTCAATACCCTTGACCACAAACTGGGTCATGGCATCGTAGAGATTGTCACTGGGGGTTAGAGTCACCAGCTTGCGGGCACAGATATGGCCTACCGTGGCACTGAGACGAAGCTCTTCGTCATGAAGGATGGTTTTAACATCCTGCAGGGAAATAATCCCCACCATGCGGCCGGCCTTGGGCCCGGTCTCGGCAAGCACCGGAAAATAAAAGCTGTCATCGGCCATGGAAAAGATCTTCAGGAGCTGGTTGACATTGGCCCGCTCACTGACAAAGTCAACATCCTCACTCATGGCGATCCCCACCTGCAGGGACTTCATGATGGCGGTCTCCCGGCCCTCATGGATATCAATACCCTCCCGGGTGAAGTCAACCGTATCAATGGAGTCATGATAGAAATGCTTCGCCACAACCGTACCAATAATACTGGCCAGCATCACCGGTATAATAATCTCGTAATTACCGGTCATCTCAAAGAGAAGGAAGATGGCGGTGAGTGGCGAATGGGTGGTGGCGCCGAGAAAGGCCCCGATACCAACAGCGGCATAGGCCCCTGGGCCGGCAACCATCTCCGGAAAGAGAAATTGACAGATGGCGCCAAAGGCACCGCCGATCATCGCCCCTATAAAAAGGGCCGGCGCAAAAACACCACCGGCGCCTCCGGTGCCCAAGGTAATGGCGGTGGCGGCAATCTTCATAAAGACCAGGGCCGCCATTATCCAGAGCACCCCGTCACCATGGAGCACCTTCTCAATATAGAAATAGCCATCCCCCATGACCTGGGGAAAGAAAATACCCATGGTGCCGATAACCGCCGCCCCCATTATGGGCTTCACATAGGGGTTTATTTTCATCTGCCGACAGTGATCCCTGACCTTGTAGAAGATCTGGATATGAATAACGGCGATAAGCCCGACAATAATTCCCATCAAGACGTAGAGGGGAATCTCCATCAGGGGATTAACGATCTGGTAGTCGGGAATTGGAAAGGCGGGAGACTCGCCGTAAGTGGCACGGGCAACTACTGTGGCAATGGCCGAAGAAATAACCAGGGCCGAGAAGGAGGATATTTCGTAGGTACCGAGCAGGACAATTTCCGAGGCAAAAAAGACACCGGCCATGGGCGCATTAAACATGGCGCCGATACCGCCGGCACACCCGGCAGCAATATAGACCTTCATGCGGTCACCGGAGACCCTGAAGAACTGGCCGACCTGGGAACCGACAGCGCCGCCTACCTGGGCGATAGGGCCCTCAACCCCGGCCGAGCCACCGGTACCGATGGTAAGCGAGGTGGAAAAGGTCTTAAGCAAAATGGTGCGGAACTTGATACGTCCCCCTTCCAGATTGACCTTGCGCAGGAACTTGGTAAAACCGTAGTCGTTGACCTCGCCTGGATAAAAATAGGCCAGCGGAATGAGCAGGACCATGCCCACCATGGGGATCAGCGGCAGCAGCAGAACGGCAAGGCCAAAGCCTTTAAAGAGAAAAACATCGCCGGAATGAAAGGCCTTCAGGCCCTCCTCGCCAAAGATCTTGGTCAGACCGCCCTCAAAAATCATATGGCGAACAAACTCCTCGGTGGAGCGAAAGAGAATATTGGCAAAGCCGGCGGCAAGGCCGATAAAACAGGCAATGACCACCATCAAGGTGCCTTCGCCGGGCACATATTTCTGCAGGTTAAGTAACTTCATAAGATCGTCGGTATCTGACAGCCAACCTGGTCGGCTTCACGCAGAAAATAGGCATCCGTCATGCCGGCGATAAAATCAACGGCAATGGCGGCAGGTGGAGTATCGTGCATATATCCTTTATCCATGAACTTCATCAGTCGGGTGTAGACAACCGATCCACGATCTTGCCTTTCTACCTCGGCAATGTATTTTTCCAGCAAGGCTGCAAAACAGTCTTCAACCTTTGTCTTATCGGGCTTAATGGCTTTATTCAAATAAATATTTTGATAGTTGAAGGCCTTTAACTCCTGAAGGGCCTCAGAGACCGGCGCCGAAAAGCCCACCTCGCCTTGGCAACCGTTGGCGATAAGATCAGCAACCAATCGATGGACAATGGTGCCGTTGGTACGACCCAGCACCTGTTGACACTGTTCAGGAATGTCAGTACGGCTGATCAGCTTAAGTTCAATAGCATCTTCAATATCCCTGCCAATATAACTCAGGGTATCAGCAAGACGCACCAGGCAGCCCTCAAGGGTCATGGGCCGCAACTTGGCGTTCTTGTCGTTGGTCTTGGCGGTTATTTTCCTGTCGAATTCAGCAAAGGACACCGCCCCCTGGGGACTGATCTTGCGATTATGGACCTCGCCGTCATGACAAAGGATACCGTCTAAAACCTGGACAGTGAGATTACAACCGCGGCCATGATTTTCCAGATGCTCAAGGAAGCGGACAGATTGGAGATTATGCTGAAAAGAGGCCAGTCCACACCTGCGGCTTAAGTCGTCTAAAATTGCCTCTCCATCATGGCCAAAGGGCGGATGGCCGATATCGTGGCCCAGGGCGATGGCTTCGACCAGGTCTTCGTTAAGGGCAAAAACCCGGGCCAGGGTTCGGGCAATCTTGGAGACGAGCTGAACATGGAGAACCCGGTGGGTAATATGATCATTTTTGACCAGGTAAAAAACCTGGGTCTTGTCAATATAGCGCGTATAGGCCCGGGAGTGGAGAATCCTGTCGGTATCCACGGCAAAGGAGGTCCGGTGGCCCTCGCGGCCTTCTTCATGGCGACGGATACCGGTACTGCTCAGGGTCGCATGGGGGGCAAAAGATCTCTCCTCCCTTTTTTCAAGACCCTTTTTTATGGCAACAAGTTGCTCTTCGAGCATGATCCCCCAACCCCTAAAGTTACAAACTGGTATTTGTACCATATGGCTCTGGGGAGAAAAAGGCTTTTATCATAGTGCCGAAATGACCATGTAAGCAGAGAAAGCCTAAAGTTTTTTACTGACGGACCAGGCCATTTTATTGTACTATTTTTCTAATCATTTTTTGTTGACCAGAGAGCTTTCTTCCTTTTTTTTGTTTATTATAATCAATACATTAAAGCGTTTTAAGATTCTCCCACCTTCCCGTACATTAGGCGGCAAACGATTTTCCTAACTTGGAGAGACATTATGGCATCCAGCACCGACTTTGACAAAGCCTTGGCCGTTGGCCGGCCACCCAATATCTGCACGCTCTTTCCCAACTCCAGGGCCTTGATTGTCAGCGGCAAATATATCGATATCGCCCTGGAAGCCAAGGGTAAGGCCATGACCATTGCCGCCAATGGCCGCAATAATTTCATTATCCGTGGCGCCTTAATGGCCGCCCAAAGGGCCAATGCCGCCATCATCATCGAAATTGCCCGCTCTGAGGGTGGTGCCAAGGCCTACTGCCCAACCAACTACTGGAACATGGCCCGCCAGGTTGACCAGGCCATGAACGAGCTGGGCATCACCGTACCGGTGGCCATCCATGCCGACCATTACGGTATCAAGAGCGAGGCCGACATCCCCTTCGCCAAGCAGGAGATCCCCACCCTTTTTGAGGCCGGCATCACCTCCATTGCCATTGATGCCTCCCACATGATGGATGACAAAAACCTGCTGGCCAATCTGGAGCTTAACCAGTTTATTCCCGACTGGGCCGGCCTGGAGACGGAAATCGGCGAGATTAAAGGCTCGGAGGGACTGTCCGCCGTGCCAGAGGCTGTTTTTCTCATAGCAGGGCTCAACGCCCACAATATTTTCCCCAACTGGATCGCCCTCAACAACGGCACCACCCACGGCATCGAGTCAAGCGGCCAAGGCATCCAGGTTGATCTTACCGCTGAAATCCATGAGGCCTTGACGAAGTACCATGTCAACGGCGCCCAACACGGCACCTCAGGCAACAGCTCTGAGCGCCTCAGGGAAATTGCCGAAAAGACCAGGACCACCAAGGCTAATGTGGCAACGGCCCTGCAGATGCTCTCCTGGGGCCTGGAGGTCAATGATTACGGCAACGCCATCTTAGATGCTGATGGCGGCTTTAAAAAGGTCAAGGGCGAAGGGGTCAGTGAAGAGATGTGGCAGGAGATGGTCGCCTACGCCGCTAGCCAGGGCTGGAACCTCGGTGGTTACAAGAACCTCAACCTCGCCTTTGAAAACAAATTTATGGGCCAGCCCAAGGCTATCCGGGAGCGCATGTGTAAACGGGTGGAGGATTTTGTCTACACCCTCCTCACCGAGGTCTTTAACGCCACAGATAGTGCCGACTTCGGCATAGAGGCCATCATCAAAGCCAACTCCTATGATCCCGGCCCCAAGGCAAATCGCCTTGAAGACGTCTCAGAGTGGACCACGGATAAGATCATTGCCAAGGCCGCCCTGCTCGATACCGACAAAGGCCCGGCAGGTGATTTTGACGATTAACATCAATATGCAATGATAAAGTCCAAGGCTGATTTCCCTGCCCCCTAGACTTTTAAGTTGAAAGGTGCTGTCCGTTATTCAAATTTCGACATAAAAAAACCCGATGCTCCTGTGAGCATCGGGTTTTTTTATTCTACCGATAGAAATATATCAGACCTTCAACACCTTGGAGATGTTCTTGGCCTTGTCGACCTTGTCTCTCAAGGCATTAACCTCTTTGAGGCCGGGCACTGAATCTTCAACCAGTTTACTCTTGGCCTCGTCGACGTCACCCATGGACTTCTTAAAGGACTTAAGTCCTTTGCCGAGCCCCTCGCCAATTTCAGGGAGTTTTTTGCCGCCAAAAACCAGAAAGGCAATGGCCATAATAACGATGAGCTCGGGGGTGCCTAGTCCAAACATCTGTTATCTCCTGGAGGGGTTAATGTCAGGCTGCCGAAGAATCATCGTCTTTGTCATCGATCTTCTTAGGCGCTTCATCCTTAGTGGCATTCTTGAAATTTTTAATGCCCTTTCCTATACCGCTGCCAATCTCGGGCAATTTTCCAGCTCCGAAAATAATCACAATAATCACAAGGATTACAACCAGTTCAGGCATTCCAAGTCCAAACATCTTTCAGCCTCTCTATTTTTTAAATTTACTCCAAGGGCCTCTTGAGCAATGAAAAGTATTCAAGCTGCCCTGAGTAGTCAGCAATAAAATATCAACCTATAAGCTGAGCGCAAATGCCCACCTATCACCAAACAATAAATA
>JBFFIS010000200.1:0-5321 GCA_041556375.1 Desulfurivibrionaceae bacterium
CCCTTCTTCTCCATCTCTGGTTCCGATTTCGTTGAGATGTTTGTTGGTGTCGGTGCCTCCCGTGTTCGTGATCTTTTTACTCAGGGCAAGAAGAATGCCCCCTGTATTATTTTCATTGATGAAATTGACGCCGTCGGTCGCCATCGCGGCGCCGGTTTGGGCGGCGGTCACGATGAGAGAGAGCAGACCCTGAACCAGCTTCTCGTTGAGATGGATGGCTTTGAGGAAAATGTCGGCGTTATCATCGTTGCCGCTACCAACCGCCCTGATGTTCTTGACCCCGCCCTCCTCCGTCCTGGCCGTTTTGACCGCCAGGTTATAGTGCCAATTCCTGATGTCGGTGGTCGAGAACAGATCCTCAAGGTCCATGCAAAGAAACTGCCCTTGGCCACAGATGTGGACTGGAAAGTTATTGCCCGCGGCACCCCTGGTTTTTCCGGTGCCGACTTAGAAAATCTGGTAAATGAGGCCGCTCTGCTGGCCGCCAGAACCAATGAGTCCACGGTCACCATGTCTGATCTGGAAGAGGCCAAGGACAAAGTGATGATGGGCGCCGAACGCAAAAGCATGATCATTACCGACAAGGAGAAAGAGGTCACCGCCTATCATGAGTCGGGCCATGCCCTTATTGCCAGACTGCTGCCCGGCACAGACCCCGTCCACAAGGTGACTATTATACCCAGAGGACGTGCCCTTGGTCTCACCATGCAGCTGCCTACTGAGGAAAAATACAGCCACTCCAAGACCTTCCTGCTCAACAATATCTGCATTCTCCTGGGTGGCCGGGTTGCTGAAGAGCTGGTTTTCAACGAAACAACCACAGGCTCCGGCAATGACATTGAACGGGCCACAGGTCTGGCCAGAAAGATGGTCTGTGAGTGGGGCATGAGTAAAGAAATGGGGCCCCTCTCCTTTGGCAAAAAAGAGGAGCAGATCTTTCTGGGCCGCGAAATCTCCCAGCATCGCGATTACAGCGAGGCAACGGCAAACAAGATTGACGCTGAAGTCAAAAAGATGATTGTCGAGGCCAACGATAAGGTCACCGCCATGCTCACCGAGCATATGCCTGCCCTCAAAGAGATGTCTGAGCTTCTTCTCGAAAGAGAAACCATCACCTCGGAAGACCTCAGGGTCATTCTCGACAAGTATGGTATCGCTATGGATAATCCGGCCCCAGAACCCCGGAAGCCGAAAGAGACCTCGACAAGCAGTTCAGCCGGAACAACCTCTGAGGAGGCAAAGCCTGCTGCACCAGAGGAAAGCACTGCTCCGGCAGCAGAGGCCACGACAGAGGACAACGCGTAAAAACCGGCGTGAAAATCACCACCCCACACCACAGCTTGGATCTCAGTGCCAGGGTCCATGTTATGGGTATCCTCAATGTCACCCCTGATTCTTTTTCAGATGGCGGCATCCTCGATAGCGACAATAAGCTGCTTGACCAGGTTGCCAGCATGGTCGAGGCCGGGGTGGACATTCTCGACATCGGCGGTGAATCCACCAGGCCCGGAGCCCCTCCTGTTTCGGTGCAGGAAGAGATCGACCGGGTCCTTCCAGCCATTGACAAAATCAGACGCCGTTTCTCCACGCCAATTTCTGTCGACACCAACAAGGCCGCAATTGCCCGCCTGGCCCTTGACGCCGGCGCAGACATCATTAACGATATCAGCGCCCTGCGGTTTGACGCGGCCATGCTGCCCCTGGCAGTGGAAAAGGATGTCCCTGTCATTATCATGCATATGCAGGGCACACCGGGAACCATGCAGAAGAACCCCCAGTACGACAATGTCGTGGAGGACATTAAGGCCGAATTGTCTCAGTGGTTAAACAACGCCGAGAACAACGGGCTGGACCGTAATAAAATTATTATCGATCCGGGTATCGGCTTTGGCAAAACCCTGGATCACAACCTCTCCATCCTCAAGAACATCCCCTCTTTTACAGAGCTCGGTTGTCCTGTGCTCATTGGTCATTCCCGAAAACGTTTTATCGGCATTATTCTTAATGAAGATGAGCCAAGCAGACGCGATGTCGGCACCGCAGCCATTTCCGCCCTCTGCGTCCGCTCCGGCGCCGCCATTCTCCGCGTGCACGATGTTATTAAAACCGTGCAGGCAGTAAAACTTGCCCACGCCATAGAATCCGCTGTATAATCTCTACGTTAATACTTCTTTAAATAGGCATATACCCTTCGCGCCTAGGAGTATTTTTCCAGTAATCCTCAGACGGGCCTTCTGCTATCCCATTGAAAGAAAAAATTAAACGATACCAACTCTACAACCGCAGCAGAAAGGTTCGGGCCATTAACTTTAACGCCCAATCTTCCACGTTATTCTTCAAAATTATTCCTTACCTGCTCCACTGTAATTATCCAGACCTCCCCGGATTTGTTGATGACCCTGAGTGTAAATTCGGCATCTACCGCTTTCTCCCAGAAAAATTTCTCGACTCCAACCTCTTCCGCCGTTATTTTCCCGGGTCCACCGCCCTCAGCGTTAAAACTCCGTCGCCATACGCCCGTAATCCCTATATTCACTCGTTAAAAACCATCGGCAGTATCGGCACCATTGCCCAGGCCGCAAAGTCTGACTGTGATTATTGGGTGTCTGTTCGCTATGAAGAGTTGGGCAAAGAGGGACTGGAGCTTCTTGAGGAGAAATGCACCCTCATATCTGAATGGGCCAAAAAGTACGGTCTCGAGGTCTACTTTTTCCTGATGGATATTGACCAGACAAGGGAGAACAAGTTCGACTCAAGTGCTGAAGAGGAGTCTGCCGGCTCGGCCCTCAAACTGCTGTTAAAGGATGAGCTCTTCCGTACCCATATTCTGGTGGCCGGCAAAATGCTCCTGTGGTGGCTTATTCCGCCGGGACTCAGCCATGACGAGTATCGCCAACACGTCAAAAGGCTCATAGAGCATGGGCTGAGCATGGACAACTACATCGACCTTGGCTATCTTTCCGACATCCCGCGGGCAGAAATTTTCGGAGCCTGCCTCTGGCAACTTAACAAGGCCCTGGACAGTCCCTTTAAATCCGTGATCAAGTTCGCCTATCTTGAGCTTCTTCTCAACAAGGCCGACACCCTCCCTCTCTTTTCATCGAAGATATTACGCATGGTCACCTTTCCGGAGTTATTACCTAAGGATGAACCACAGCTTGAAATCACAGCCATAGACCCCTACCTTCTCCTGGCCCGTGACATTGTCGCCTTTTACCAACAGTCGTCAGCGGTACAAAAAGATGACAATCTTATCCGCGAATGCCTTTTCCTGAAAACCTTAGAGGGTATGAAGTCCCAAAAAAAGAGCCGTCACCTCCAGAAAACCATGGCTCTGATGAAAAGCTGGAACCTGTTACCCGATATGATGTCAAAATTTCTCCACATCAAAAATTGGGGTTATAACGACCTGCTGGCATCTGGGGCGGACGTCCATAACTACCTGCTTTCCACCTACAAGAGGCTACGCCTGCTTTTTTCGACCTTTGAGCAGGAAGGGGTGGAACACACCATCACCCAACGCGACATATCTATCCTGGGCCGCAAACTCTTCACCTTCTATGAATCAAAGCCCCATAAAATAGAATACATCCGCAGCCTGTCGCGGGATATCATGTTCCAAAGTGACATTACCTTTCATATAACCAAGTATGAGGGAAAGATCTATTTCTACGCCTTTCAGGGAGAGCAGACCAGTGATTCCATTCGGGTAAATACCAGCCTGCAAATCCGCCGGGACACCAATATCATAACCCTCATCACCTGGCTGGTGGTAAACGGCATTCTGCAAAAATCAACCGAAATTCATCTTGCCAAAAACTTGCTTAACATTACTCTTTCAGAGATCCAGGCCTTGGCTGACAAGATCATCGCCAACTTTCCCCTGATTACCTTTTCGAAAATACCAGCCAAAGAACTTCTCAAAAAGGAGTGCGTTATGCAGGCCCTGGTTGTAATGAATTTTCACAAACTGCCGGTGCGGGGAGAGAAAGAGTTGCAGTCGTCAATTATTACCCTGAACAACTATGGCGAACATTTCATTCACCATTACACCACCCCGACCCAACTCAAAAATGAGTTCAGGCAGCTGTTAACCAAACATTATGTCAGTCGCTGGAACGACAACCTGGAAATCTTTATCCCTCCCCAGCCAGAGCAATACTATATTGAAGAAATACTCAAAAATTAAAAATCGCCATGAAGACCGCAACCTTCTACCACTCCATCCTCTGACCCAGATGTCATATGGCCGGCCGGGCGCTGGCCTCACTTAAAGAGGAGTTCCCCGACCTGGAAATCACCAAGGTGGATGTGACCCTCCACCCCGGGAAAGCCCTGCAGGCCGGGGTCAGGATGATTCCCTGCCTGATCATCGATGACAAGAAATTATCCGGCATCATGCTCAGCAAGGAGAGAATTCGCTCCTTTCTCAACCAATTTTAAACATTCTGAGTACTCCTCTCCTTAGGGCCTCAGCCTTTTCGATAGCCATGTGCTGATCCGCTCTTCCACTCCAGCCACCTCACCAAACATCATGGTGCCATGAATGGCTTCCTGGTCGAAGACAACAAGCTCGGCCCCACGGTCGTGCAGGCTATGATAAATTGCTGCGGCGCCGCGCTCGGCCTCCTCGGCACTTGTCAGAATGAGAAGGGGGATGCCCGACCAATGCTGAAGATGAGCCATGGTATTAATGCCAAGATAGTCCCGGCCCGGCGTCATAAGAACCATGGCAGCAATGTCCGGTTTGCCAGCGGCCATCATCTGCATGGCAACACTGCAACCGACACTGGCCCCAACCGCACCAAGCTGGTGGTGACCCTGGCCGCGCAACCATGCTACTGCAGCCAGGCCATCCAGGTACATCTGGTTAAAGAAAACAGCATCTCGGTCAACAACCCGAAAATACTGATCAATTCCTGTGGCATCAAGGCGGCTTTCACCATGGCCACGCAAATCAATAGCCAGGCTGCTGATCCCCTGTGCCTTTAAGGCCAGCATCAAGGGCTGCCAACTCTCCTTTTGCCTCTTATACATATGAAGAAGAAGCACGGCCGGCTGAGAAGAAGCTTCACCATTGCCCTTCTCGTACAGCCCTACCAGGGGAAAACCATCGGCGGCTTGGAGGGTTATCCTTTCTGCGGCCAGCGAGGATGAGGTCGGCAAGCTGCACAGAAAAATCAAAACAGATACGACCAGCCACCATATTTTTTTAAATTTCGGCATAAGACCTCCAAAATACCTAGCGATTCTTGTCTTTCCACTGATCCATGATTATCATCATGGATCAGAACTCTTCCCCTTCAACAAAGGTCTCTCAA
>JBFFIS010000201.1:0-5297 GCA_041556375.1 Desulfurivibrionaceae bacterium
ATTTGAAGAGATTTCTGCCACTTTAAGATTGGAGGCAAAGGTATCACCTTCCCGCACTATTTGACCATTGATACTTGCAAAGCGAGAGGCTGGCTTATCTTTGTAAAAAAGGTGGGCATCAATATGAATATCTGGCAATTCCTGCCGTAGGGGCTCTGGCAACTGATAAATGTGAAGGGCTTTTTTTACCAAACTGGCTTTGGGCTCAACAGAGCTGGGAGCTTCTGAGGCGGTAGGCAGAGTTTGTTGCCTTTGATTCTGCTGTAGATTATCGACCTGTTGTTCAACTGGAAGAGCTGTTTCTGCGACTTCTGGCTCAGTGGTAACCTTATGATATTCCGCCATTACTTGGCTAGAAACCTCTGTGTGGGGCTCTGTTTGTAAAGCCAGTGGCACATTTTCTTGCGGGCTCCCTTGGCTCGCGGGCCTATTCACCCCACTCGCGGCCAGGGTTGTTTCAGGGGTCAATTCCTGAGGAGGGGGTGAATACTCATCATCCTGGCGTTCAACTATGTTTCTATCCACTGTGTCGACAAGCTCGACAGGATTAGGCTCTTGCTTTACGGACAGGAGTTCTGGCTCTGTTTGAACAATGACTTCATCTTGAGAAAGATCACTGTTATGGGCAACGGACGGAGTCTCGGGGACAGGCTGCTCTTCACGCAGAACAAAGAAAAGAATGACCATCACATTGAGGAGCAAGACCACAGCAAGGGGCACGTGCCACGAAGCTTTATTTGACTTAACTGCAGGAGATTCTATCTGGACAGTGTTTAAATCGGGAACGTGCTCCTGCTGCCTTTGTTTATCCGATTTTTTAAGGGCGTCGAGAATATAGGACATATTAATTATCCTCGTCGCTATCAACTAATTTGGGCACTCTGTTGTTGTAGGCCGAATTAAGATGAATGATTGTTTGCGGGCCGACAATCCCGTCCGGCACAAGGTTTCTCTCGAACTGGAACTGTTTTACCTGGCGGACCAAGACGTCATCATAAAGCACCGGAGCATTGGAGCTGGCAGGCCGTTCTTGAATAACAGCCAGTTTTTTATCCAGCCAATCCACATGGGCCAAGTGATTATCCGGCTTAATGGCTGTTACATATTCCTCTGGTTTCTCCCACAGCAGGCTATATTCACCATTCCAGTGGTCCTTAAAATCTTCGACACTGACCCGTTTACGCTCTGAACCAATTACCAAATCGGCGGTTTGATCTTGAAAAGAGAGAAATGCTGCATAAAAGCGTTCGCCTTGATTGTCATACAAATTTAACACTGCAGGTCGATTGAGGGCCAGCAGACTGTGAAAACTGCCCTGCTGATTGAGGCACCGCAAGTTGTGTTCTTCGGCAAAGGTACATGCAGAGTCAATATCTTGCGGAGCATATGCAATGCCCCAACTGGCCAAAAGGGCCTCATAGGCCATCGTCATACTGGACGACGCCGACTCATCTTCAGGCAACTCAAGTGCAGAAAGCTCTATGGGCTGTGGGGCAATAGTGCTGGCAGCGTTTATTGAGCTCACATCTTCATCACCATCACTCTGCTGCTCTATCAACTCCAAGGCTCCCCGCTCATCTAGCGGCGCGGAATCATCAACTACAGGTTGCTCTTGTTCCTGAGTGACCAGGTCACCTTGTTCAAGTGCTTGCAGGGTTAACACCACCTGCTCTACAGGATCAGAACTAAAAAAAGTTTCTATCTCTGTTCTTAGCTTATAATGACCGGCTGCCACGACAGAACCGCTGAACAGAAGAAGAAGGCCTGCTATGAGCATGCCTGATCTTGTTAGTGTATACGGCGGTCGACCAACAATTTCCCCGAAAACTTCTCGAGCTGCCGTTTTTATAGTTGAAGTGTTCACCTTGTCCTGATCCTGAACGTATGTGCCAAGAAGAGAACGGTCGCAAATTATGTTAATAAGACGCGGGGTACCTTTAGTTAACTTGAAAAGGGGTTTGATGGTTGACTCAGGAAAAATCCTGCTTCGGCCACCGGCTATTGTTAATCGGTGGGCAACATAGGAACTCACTTCCCTTTCGGAGAGCGGGGCCAGATGATACCTGGCTGTAATTCGCTGGGCGAGCTGGCGTAATTCGGGTTGTTGCAACATGTTTTGCAGCTCAGGCTGACCCAGCAAAATGATCTGCAGCAGTTTACGTTTATTCGTTTCCAGATTGGTGAGAAGGCGAATCTGCTCTAAGACATCAGCGCTTAGATTCTGTGCTTCGTCAATAATAAGTACAGCCTTGCGGCCTTCTGCATGGGAATGCAGCAAGAAATTGTTTATGTGGTCAACATAAAACTTGATACTGCTCTGGCCTTGCTGGTGATCTATTCCAAACTCATCACAAATTGTTGCCAGCAGTTCTTCCACTGTTAATTTGGGATTGAGAATATAGGCTATGTCTGTTTTCTCTGGGACTTGCTCCAGAAGACAGCGGCAGATTGTTGTTTTTCCTGTGCCCACTTCTCCGGTGAGCATAACAAAACCGCCATCGATCCTTATGCCATAAAGAAGATGAGCTAAGGCCTCCTTGTGTCGGTCGCTCATGTATAAGCAATGCGGGTCTGGTGCAATGGAAAAAGGCGCTGCCGTAAAACCAAAATGTTTTTTATACATAGGCGGTGGCGATCAAAAATGAGCTTTTATTATAAGGCGAAACGGGCGCATAGGGGTTGTTGTTTATAGACTTTGAGATTACCTATTCGCCTACACAAAGTCAAAAAAACCCTTTCAAGGCATAGCTTAGGCTGCTCCAGTCATTAATATTTACCAGTTATCCCAAACATTATTCTAATTTAAAATTTGAATAACATTCTTGACCACATACCCGCCTTCACACCTGCTTTTTCTGAGCTGAATTATTCACCAATTACAACCCTCTTTTTTATTAACTTTTCCATCATCTTTGGATTAGCTGACCTATTCTACGTCTCAACTCTCCCATGCTCTGGCAAAGGCAGGATTTGAACCTCTGACTCTCGGCTTCGAAGGCCGAGGATCTATCCGGTTGAGATACGGGCACGAGGTGATTTTAAAGTACGCGGGACCAAACTGGACAGAAAACAGCCTGTTTTGCCTTAGAAGGAGTAGCCGAGGCTGATGCTGGTCATGTTGCGTGTGTAGTCGTAGAGGGGGGAGGTGGAGATGTTGATGGTCCGGAGGTAGCGGCCACTCAGCTCCCAGTTTTTGGACAGGGAGTAGTTGAGCTGCAGGGATGTCTCGTATCGGTCTTCGTTGCGGTCGTCACGGCCGGATTGATCATAGAAGCTGTCACGATAGCTGGCCGCCAGAGTTATGGAAAAACTGGCAAGCGGTTGGAACTCCAAGGCGGCGCTTAACAGGTGGCGGCGGGGTGAGGATTCTTGGTCGTGCCTATCGTTTTCTTCGAGGCTGTAGCCCAGGATCAGGCGATAGCGCTCGGTTCTGGCGGCGTATTCCACCGTGGCCCGTTGTTGCCAGCCGCGCAGGTAGTCATAGCTGGAGTTGAGAATATCAAGATATCTGGCCTCATAACGGAGGCGATAGAAGGATGTGCCGCCAATGAAGCGTTTGGCCTGCAGGCTGAACAGGGGGCTTTGCGAGTAGCCGGAATGATCCCAGAACAGATAGCTATAGCCGCCAGCACCCTCGAGCTGAAAGCCGCCGGCCTTCTGGCGATAGCGGCCTTCCAGGCGCAGGCTACCGGTATCATAGTTGTTGAGATCTGTATAGTCGCGCAAGGCCAGGCTGCCTTGCAAGAAGGGGCCTTGGCTGACTGAGCTTCCCAACAGGGGGCTGCGCATAAAGGCAAAGAGATCGGCAAAGCTGTCTTCTTCGGCGCTGATTAATTCCAGGTCGTCACTGTCCAGCATGGCAACGTTGTCATCATAGCCAATCCCCAAGGCAGCATAGCGCGTCCAGTGATCGCTGAGGTCATTTCTGCTGCGGATTCTACTCAGGGCGGTTTGGGCCAGAAGGACCAGTTTGTCATCCCGCGGTCCGGCGCTGTTTAACGATTTTTGCAGCCAGGAGAGGGCGGCGTCAAGGTCGGCCTGTTTTTCCGCCACCACGGCCAGGTTATAATAGGCCAGGGCGGCCATCTTGGGGAATGTGGCGGCGCGCAGGAAGGACTTGGTGGCCTCCTCATAGAGTCCGAGCTTATAAGAGCAGACGCCGATATTGTAAAACAGGGCAGGTTTATCAAGGCCGGCTGCCTCGGCCTGTTTGAAAAGGGTCAGGGCCTGGTCATACTCCTTGGACTGAAAGGCCTTCTTGCCGGCCTGAAAAGAGGATGATGCCGGAGGGTTCTCGGCCCTTACGCCTTCAGCGCTGGCGATGTGATGGCTGAGCAGCAGGACCAGGCAGAGGAAAATAGGCGGCCATGGTAAAAGCTGTTTTGATGCGGCGATACAGTGCAAGATAGATGTCTCTCCGGGGAAGACCGCTTGGCTAACGATTTTCAAATACTTACAACTTGCGGAGCACATTGCAATCTTTACAGGTGTAATGCGACAATAAGCCACGGCGCGTTGTCCTGTCCGCCCTGCGTGATTGCCAGCAAAAAAGGGAAACAAAAGCCAAAGAGCCCGGCAGGAGGAATTTCCTCCTGCCGGGCTCTTTGGTGTTGAGCTGTGTTTGAATCGTAACTAGCTTATTTATCGGCCTTTTTTCTGTCCCATGTCGTCGGAGGCGTTGCGTTTGGCCTCTTCCGCCTCCTGCTGGGCCTCACTGATCTCGCCCATGATTTCACCCTGAACACCACCTGGTGAACCCTGTTGTTGGCGAAGGGGACTGGCGTCGCCGTCTTGGCGGATACGGCGCTGGTTTCTGATCTGTTCCTGGTGCATTTCCTGCACAGGCAGCTCAATGACATTGATGATGTCGGCCGAGGATTCGGCCTCCTCATCGAGCATTTCCATGGTGACATCAAGCTCGACACTTTTATTGGCTGCCATCACCATCACTTCAGCGGGGTGTGAAAAATCAGCCGCCAAGGTTGTTTCCGCGCCAAGGGCCAGAATGAGGGCAGGGAAAAGATAGACAAGGTATTTCATGGGGACACCTCTCAGCAAAAGAGTAACTCTTGGTCCAGGCATGGGCCTAGGCGCTACGGAGCCTATAATGACCTGTGCGCGTTAACTCGTCATGGGAAATATTCATGACCAGGGACAGTATTTTGCTCTTATTTTCATGGGTTATATGGGTGGTCAGCTCAGCAATGCCCTCGCCTTTAGCGATCAGGGGCAGGCTGAGCAGGTTCTTACCTTTGCGGAGATTGGTGTCCCAGCGTATTTCCCGGCGGCCCGGAAAG
>JBFFIS010000202.1:0-5269 GCA_041556375.1 Desulfurivibrionaceae bacterium
AAAAGGCAGGAACATGGCTGAGCCTTTGCACTGCCCGCTTCATGGCAAGAAGCGAGGCCTGAAGAATGTTTATCTCATCAATCTCCTGGGCCGAGCAGATACCGAAAGCCATGGGAACCTGGAGTTCTTCAAGAAGGGCAAACACCTTTTCCCGCCCCTTTGCCGTTAATTTCTTCGAATCCTTAAAGGGGCTATGGTCCAGATCGGCAGGCAAAATTACGGCGCCAGCCACCACCGGCCCGGCCAAGGGGCCACGACCGGCCTCATCGACCCCGGCAACCGGCAGCAGACCATCGGCGTGGAGCCGGCGTTCATAAAAGAAAGTATCCATTACCTGCTTCCCATCCATGGCAACCACATAAAAAAAGGCGCAAATGCAGAGGTTGACACCACGCTGCACTCGCGCCTTCATACTAGCGAGGCCACCAGCCACTTGGCGGGGAACACCTCATCAAATCGAGCTAAAAAAACTTCACTGTCCGATTCAGAAATCGGCAATTTTGCTCGATCTCTGGACGAACATTTAGTTTACGCCGCGCTCCTTAATACGAGCCGCCTTACCGCGCAGTTCACGCAGATAGTAGAGCTTGGAACGACGAACACGACCGCGGGCAACAACCTCAATCTTCTCAAGACGGGGGTTGTGGAGGGCAAAAACCTTCTCAACGCCAACACCGTGGGAGATCTTACGAACGGTGAAGTTAGAACCCATACCGCAATTCTTACGGCCAATAACAACGCCTTCGAAGATCTGAATCCTTTCCTTGGCACCCTCAATAATACGGATGTGGACCTTGACGGTGTCACCGGAACGAAAGTCGGGCAGGTCAAACTTCATATTCTCTTTTTCAATCTGGTCGATGATGCTCATGATTGTCACTCTCTTTAGTTGTGTTATCCGGTGTGCCACCGGGTCGTTATCTTATAAATCTCGCGGAGCGAGAATTCTATCCAACATAATGGAAACCGCCGACCGGACCGAAAGATGGTTATAGTCACCAGTTCCACTAATGGGCGGCAAGCAGCCGTCCACCATGGTAAAAACTTCTTCAGTAAGTCCCCAGGCAGTGCCGAAGAGCAGCAGATAATTCTCGCTGTTTTCTACGCCGGCCCTGACTTCCTGAAAGGACACTGTCTTCTCCTGGCTGGCAGCAGCGGTGGCAAGGATAGTTGGTCTACCCTGCCTAGCGGCTGTCACCCGCTCAAAAAGCTCCTCAAGATCCGTGCAGATCTCGATAACGGTCAAGGCCTCTTTACGGTCCCGGTTATACTGGGCTCCGTAGCCATCCTGCCAATGACCGACAATTTCTTTAACCAGCTCCTGCTGATCGGCAAAGGGGGTAACAATATATACCGTGCCTACCCCGAAAGTACGCCCTGCCCTGGCCAGATCGTGAAGATCAAGGTTGGTCACTGCCGAACCAATGATCAACCGATTCTTGTTATATACCGGATAATGAATGAGGGCGATATCCAGCATAGGGCCAACTTGTTTTGCCGCATCCGGCATGCCTTAGACAATACCGTGCTTTCTGAGGAGCTTGAGCTCTTTGCTGGAAAAATCCATGGTTGCAAAGAGATCAGGCCGCCTCTTTTTTGTCTTTTCTACTGCCTGCAGCCAGCGCCACTGCTCAATCTTGGCGTGATCGCCAGAGAGCAAAACTTCAGGCACCTCCTGGCCCGCAAAAACCCGCGGTCGGGTATATTGCGGAAACTTCAGGCTCCCCCGGCTGAAGGTGTCGGCACTCACCGAATCAGCACAGCCAAGGACACCGGGCAGCAGTCTGGTCACCGCGTCAATAATGATCATGGCTCCAAGCTCGCCACCGGTGAGGATAAAGTCACCAATGGAAATCTCTTCATCAACCTCCTGATCTATATAGCGCTGATCAATACCTTCATAACGCCCACAGACCAAGATGAGATGAGACATCCCGGCAAATTCTTCCGCCACCTGTTGGTCAAAACGCCGGCCCTGGGGGCTCAGCAAAATCACCTTGCCGTCTCCTGCCTCTTTCACCTTGTTGGTGGCGGCGGTGAGAGGTTCCGGCTTCATGACCATGCCTTCGCCGCCGCCAAAGGGGCGGTCATCGGTCATGGCATGCTTATCCGTGGCAAAGTCACGGATATTGGTGATAGCAACCTCAATCTTACCATCCTTTCTGGCCCGGCGAATGATGCCCTCCTCTAAAGGAGAGGCCAGCAGATCGGGAAAGATGGTCAAGATATCAAAACGAAGACTCATTTTTTTCGGTTGATATCAAGCAGACCTGGAGGCAGATCAACAATGATCCTTTCCGGTCCTATTTCTACTATAAATTCCGGCCGACTGGGAATAAGCACCTCTTCCCCGTCCTGCTGGACCACCATAAGTTCGTCGCCGCCTGTAGCCATGAGAGAGGTCAGGTGACCGAGGGAATGGCCCTCTTGGTCAATGATCTCTGCGCCCATGACATCGTGCCAGTAAAACTCATCATCGGCCAGGGGGGCAAGATACTCCTCAGCAACCCAGACCTCAAAACCGATAAGCTCTTCAGCGCCGTTACGATCGGTAACTCCATCGAGGACAACCACGGCAAAATTACCCTGGCTCCGGCATTTCTTAACCGTCCATTGCCGCTGCTGGCCGCCCTCCTCAACAAGAACAAGTTGGGGATAGGCTCGAAAATTATCCGGCTGTCCAGACAGGCAGTAAATCTTCACCTCACCGCGAATACCGTGGGGCTTAGCAACCTTGCCGACATGGACAAGGCCCGCAAGCTCTGTCACCTTGGCGTCCGCCACGTGCTATTCAACAATTTCCAAACGGACAGTCTTGTCGCTGCCAGCAGTAGCCGCCGCCAGCAAAGAGCGCATGGCCCGAGCTGTCCGGCCCTGCTTGCCAATTACCTTGCCAAGATCATCGGGGGCCACATGGAGCTCAATAACCAGAGCGTCCTCCTGGTCAACTTCCCGAACCTCGATGCTCTCTGGGTCTTCCACCAGGCCTTGGGCAATATGGCGAATAAGCTCTTGCATTTATTCGGCAGCAGACTGAGCCATCAGGCTTTTGACTGTGGTGGAAGGAGTGGCGCCCTGATCAAGCCAATGCTGGAGCTTGTCCTGCTTCCAGGTAATTACGGCAGGGTTCTGCAAGGGATCATAGGTGCCGACAACATCCAGAAACTTACCATCACGGGGAGCCTCAGAGTTTGCAGCCACGATACGGTAAAAAGGCTTCTTCTTCTTACCCATTCTGGTCAAACGAATTTTTACAGCCATGTTTTTCTCCTTAGGAGAGTTTTGCGGTGGCGGTAATGGATGTGTTATCCACCTTAAACCGTCACTCAAAACTCTTTATTATATGTTACAACCTGTTTTTCTTATTATTTAAAGAAGTACTTGCCCCTTCAGGCGGCAGACACCCCTATCTCATTAAGCCTTTTGGCCGCTTACGCCTCTTCTTGCCGCTCACAACCTTACCACCACCCATCTTGCCCTTCATTTTCTTCATCATCTTGAGCATTTCAGTATAGCTCTTAATCACCTTGTTGACATCCTGCACCGAGGTACCGCTACCCCGGGCAATACGCTGGCGGCGGCTGGCGTTAATAAGCTGATGCTTATGCCTTTCTTCGGCTGTCATGGAGCGAATTACCGCCTCCACCTTGCCAAGCTCCTTGTCATCGGGCTTCTGCATGTTCTGCATCTGCTTCATGCGGTTCATACCCGGAATCATTCCCATGATCTGCTCCAGGGAACCCATTTTCTTGATCTGCTGGATCTGATCGAGAAAATCTTCCAGGGTGAAGGCATCCTTGCGGATCTTTTTGGCCAGCTTATCGGCCTTCTTCTTGTCAACAACCTCCTCAGCCTTCTCAATGAGGGAGAGGATATCGCCCATGCCAAGAATACGGGAGGCAACACGATCAGGATGGAAGACCTCCAGGGCATCAAGCTCTTCACCAACGCCGACAAATTTAATGGGCCGCTGGGTCACCTTCTTGATGGACAGGGCGGCACCGCCGCGGGCATCACCCTCCATCTTGGAGAGCAGGACACCGGAGATGGTCAGATCCTGGTTAAACTTATCAGCAACAGTAACAGCGTCCTGACCGGTCATGGCATCAGCCACAAAGAGGATCTCAGCCGGGTTTACCGCCGCCTTGATATTCTGCAACTCCTCCATGAGTGCTTCATCAACATGGAGGCGACCCGCTGTATCAATAAGCAGGGTGTCGTAATTACTCTTTTCGGCCACCAGCAAAGCATTCTTGGCGATGGTGACAGGATCCTGATCCGTGGTCGACGGATGAACCGGAATTCCGAGGGTGTCGCCGAGAACGGTGAGCTGCTGGATAGCAGCAGGCCGATAAACGTCAGCAGGCACCAGATAGGGCCGGCGACCCTGCTTTGTCAATAATTTTGCCAGCTTACCGGAAGAGGTCGTCTTACCGGAGCCTTGCAGACCAACCATCATAATAACGGCCGGCCCTTTGCCGCCTAACTGCAGGGGCTCGGCCTGACCGCCGAGAAGCTCGACAAGCTCATCGTGGACAACCTTAACAACCTGCTGACCGGGAGAAAGGCTTTCGGTGACCTCGCGGCCCACCGCCTTTTCCTGGACTGTGGCGATAAAATCTTTGACCACCTTGAAGTTAACATCGGCCTCAAGCAGGGCCATGCGTACTTCTTTTAAGGCTTCCTGAATATTCTTTTCAGAGAGCTTACCGTGGCCACGCAGGTCACGGAATACATTATTGAGGCGATCGGAAAGATTATCAAACATTTCTTATAAGCACTCAGCGCCAGTGGCGCTGCTGTTAACTATATATAAAGGTCCCGTCACAGGGCGTACCCCTAGTCCTGGGTACGGAAACAGGAGAAAATACTTGGTCTGCAGGTGGATGTCAAGCCTTTAAAGCCAGGCAGCGCTCCCCTCCTACAGGTTGCCTGAAAAACGTAACGAGGCCCGCAAAGATGAGGGAGAGATGGCCGACAAGCATGCCAACGGTATTTCCGGCAGGTACGCCGTTGACATCCGTAAACGCGCATTTCAAGCTCAACTTTCCAGGCAAGACTTGCTCGCGCCGTCGTTCTTCGCCACCCCTGTCTAGATTTTCTCCAAACAGGCGGCCACCCCGGCCGGGTCCTCTACCTGCAGACAGGTACAGTTATGACCGGCCGGCAGCAATTTTTTCATCAGGCCGGTGAGCACCTTCTTGGGACCGACCTCGATAAAGGTGGTGGTGCCCTGCTCGTACATGGCCATAATGATCTCGTACCACTT
>JBFFIS010000203.1:0-5265 GCA_041556375.1 Desulfurivibrionaceae bacterium
CCCAGCGCATGAACCTTTTCTCCATGGCCCTCCCCAGATCATCGAGTACCTGAGCCGCGCCAGCCCTCCAGCGCCCCGCCATTTTCCCGGCACCGTTGCTGACAACCGTCTTTGTTGGTAAACGCCGGCCTTCTCTACGTTGACCACAGACAATCCAAAGAATGTCGCCGGCCGGCACGGCCAAGCGCTTCCGCCCCGGCCACCATTTCCACAACGGCACCATCACCCCCCAACCAAGGACCACCGGCCACAGCCCCTGCCAGAAAAGAGTAAGCTCCTTTATATGGCCGGCATAGAGAGGCCAATCCGGCCAAAACCAAAGGAGGCCCGCCACGGCTGCGAGCAAACCAAGCCAAGGGACCAGCATACCGGTGGCAAGAGATGCCTGACCACAAGAAGTTCGCGAAAGTATCCTGAGAAAATGACAGAGAAGAACTATGGTGGCCACGGCCGCCAAGGGCAACAGTATCTCCAGGGCAGAAGACCATGGCAGGGGGAGGCCGTGGACAATGTCTTTGACGGCATACTTGGCAAGGGCGCCACTGGTGAATGGCAGGCCAGCAAGGGCCAGGGCGGGCAGAAGCAGGAGAACCAGCGCCCAGCGGGCCGGCCGTTCGTTGCCACTGTTCACCGCCACCCCCACCCCCAGAAAGAGGGCAGCCTTGGCCAGACCATGATGGAGGGCATAGACACTGACAGCATGGGTGACTTGAGGCCACAAGGCCGGCACAAGCAGACCGCAACCGACAACTATGGTCATCAGCCCCATCTGACTGATACTTGAATAGGCCAAAACCGTTTTGGCCTCCTGTTGTCCCAGCCCACAGGCGACGCCGTAGAAGGCGGCCAGCCCCCCCAGAATAATAAAAAAAGCGCCCCAGCCAGGCAGGACAATGTCCTGACCGACGGGCAGAAAACGCAGCCACCCCAAAAGGCCGGCCTTGATCATTACACCGCTTAAAACGGCACTGGCCGGCACCGGCGCCACCGGGTGGGCCAGGGGCAGCCAGACATGCAGGGGCACAGCACCGGCCTTTATGGCAAAACCGGCAAAGAGCAAAACCAGGCTCAGGTTCTCCGGCCTGCTGGCGACAATGGTGGTCAGTTCCAGATCAGGCAGGCGGCTGGCCATTAAGAGCATGCCTGAAATAAGCAGAACCTCTCCCACCATAACCAGGATGATGTAAACCTTACCGGCCTGGCGCGCCTCCCGGCTCTTATTATGGACGATGAGGCCATAGGCGCTAAAACTCATAAGGCCGAAGAACAGATAAAAACCGAGCATATCCTGGGCCAGGATCAGGCCGAAATTACAGGCCATGCTAAGCAGATAAAAAAAGAAAAAAGTGCTGCGTCTCTTGTCGTGACGCAAATAACTCCGGCCGAAGAAGGCGGCAAGCAGCCAGACTAGGGCAGCAAGCAACAAAAAGCGCTGACCAAGAAGGTCGATGCCCATCCGCCCTCCCATGAAAAACCAAGCGACCTCAAGATTAATACCGGGCTTGAGAAACAGGGCCGCGCCAAGAGCGGGCAGCGCCGTCCACGGTGCCAACCGCAAGCCCACCTTCTGGCACGGCCTAACAACAAGGCTGAAGGCCACGACAAGGGGAAGCCCCGGCACCAGGGAGAGAAGAAGGATCTGGATATGTTCATTAAACAAAACGGGGCTCATCATAGGCCATACCCCGCACCGACAATAAAGCGGACCCAGGCCAAAGGACTGAGATTGCTGTTGGCCAACAACCCCACCAGCAGGGAAGCCATGGCGGTAATCACCGGCGGCACAATAAGCATCCAGTGGCTCTCCAGTGAGCCGACAGTACCGTTATCTGCGGGCCACTCACCGTCCTGTTCCTTGAACCAGGCGGCATAGAGTATGGGCAGAAAATAAGCGGCGTTGAGCAGGCTGGAGAGCACCAAGACGCCTATGAGCCACCCCTGGCCCTGGGCAAGGGCACCGAGGCCCAAATACCACTTGCTGACAAATCCAGCCATGGGCGGCAGACCGATCATGCCCATGGCCCCCAGGGTAAAGGCTGCCATGGTCAGCGGCAAGCGGCGACCGACGCCGTTCATCTTACTGATATCGTGGGCGCCCAGGGTTTCGGCAATATTGCCGGCGCAAAAAAACAAGGTGATCTTCATCAGGCCCTGGTGGACGAGGTGAACCATGCCGCCCATAATGGCCAGAGGATTGCCAATGCTTATCCCCAAGGCGATATAGGACACCTGGCTGACAGTGGAAAAGGCCAAGCGATGCTTAAGATTATCCTGGCGAAGGGCGCAGATGGAACCGTAAACAATGGTAACAGTGGCCATGAGCATGAGGGGCACGAGAAGGCCGAGGTTACTGGCTGTCTCCAGACCATAGACGTCAAGGACTATACGGATAATGCCAAAGGCACCGGCCTTGACCACGGCCACGGCATGGAGCAAGGCGCTGACCGGCGCCGGCGCCACCATGGCCCGCGGCAACCAACCATGCAGAGGAAAGAGAGCTGCCTTCACCCCCACCCCAGCCAACAGCAGGTAAAAGATGACGGTCAGGGTCTTGCCGTGGCCAGCCACCAGAGGCGCCAGCAGTCCCGGCCCACTGAAATCCACCGGTCCCACCAGAACGTGAAGCCAGACAACCCCCAGAAAAAGCAGGAGTCCGCCGGCCAGGGTATAGACCAGGTACACCCTGCCGGCCGCCATGGCCGCATCCGTACCGCGATGGACCACCAGGGGATAGGTGCTCAGGGTGAGCATCTCAAAAAAGAAGAGGAAGGTAAGGAGGTTGCCGGCCAGGGCAATACCAATGGTCACGGTAACGCAGAGACTGAAATAACCAAAAAAATGGCTGCGGTTCGGAGAATCTTCAAGATAGGCAATGGCGTACACCGTGGTAAAGAGCCATAAGATAGTCGACAGGGTGACAAAGAGGGCAGAGAGAGGATCGGCCCGAAGCACAAGTTCAAAACCGGGCAGCAGGGCAAAATGCACGGCAAAACTATGGCCTTTGGCAATACCGACAATCATCACCAAAACCAGGGCCATCTTGGTAACGGCTCCCAAGAGGTTCAAGGTCGTCCGCCAGCCGTGGCTCGACTCGGCGAGGCTGAAGATAATGAGTCCCGGCACCAGGGAGCTTAACAAAATCATGATGAGCAGCCAGTTTTGCCAGATCATCCCACCACCTCAAGAAGCCCCAAGGGCAGTGGGGCAATAAAACCGAGAAGAATGGCGACCAGGGCAAGGGCAAGGGCACTCCACTCCATCGTAGCGACAATACCGACCTTGCGGCGACCAGCTGCCCTCTGTGGGCTGAGAATATGGGCAACAGCCCGGTAGATATAAAGGGCGGTCAGGCAGCTCCCCGTGACGACCAGAAGCACTACCCCCCATTTTGCCTGGCTGAAGGCCAGGCTGAGATAGATATATTTGGCAATAAAACCGCCTGTGGGCGGTAAACCCATGAGACTGAGGCCTGCCAGGGCGAAGGCAAAAGAGGTTAACGGCAATGATTGTCTGATCCCATCAAGATCGCGAATACGATCATGGCCCATATGGACAAAAATGGTGCCGGCCGCCAAAAACATAGCTGCCTTGGCGCAGCTATGGGCAAGGGCAAAATAAAAGCCAGCCGAGACAGCCTGACCGCCCCCCTCTGCCAGCAAAGGAAAAATAATAAAGAGATAGCCGACTTGGGCGACGGTGGAATAGGCCACCAGCATCTTCAGGCGCTGCTGGCTAAAGGCGCGAAAGGCCCCCCAGATGATGGCACAGCCGCCAAGAATCGCCAGAACCGTGCCAGCGCCAGCGCCGACCAGGGGGAGCGAGCCCTGCCAGAAGCGAAAAAGCAGATACCATGCCCCCTTGACAACAAGGCCGGAGAGGATGGCGCTCACCGGTGCCAGGGCATTGGCATGGGCCGGCGGCAGCCAGAAATGAAAGGGAAACAAGGCGGTTTTCAGGAGAAGGCCGACACTGATCAAGGCCATTGCCAGGGCAACCGATGGCGACAGGGAAAGCGCTGTACCGAGGGCAGCCAACTCCAGGCTGCCACTTACCCTGTAGAGGAAGGCCACCCCCAACAAAAAACTAAACGAACCAAGGAGACTGACAAGCAGGTAGCGCATGGCTGTCACCTGGGATGCCGGCTTGCCTGAGAGGGCGGCAAGCCCGACACTGCTCAAGGCCACCAGCTCAAGGCTGACATAGATATTAAAGATGTCAGCGCTCAAGAAAAGGCCGTTTAAGGCCCCCCACAACAACAGCCAGAGCGGCCAAAAAAAACGTTCCTGACTAATATGGCGGCGGCCTTTGTCCCCCATGGCAATGCGGCTCTGAAAATAACCGCCGGCATAAACACTGATGGCCAGACCGGTGACAGCCATCATCATAACCATGGCCACAGCCGGGCCATCTACGCGTAGGGAGATTCCCAAGGGCGGCTGCCAGCCCCCCAGATCATAGCGCCAGGCCCCCTGCGCCATCAGTTGCCAACAAAGACCACCACTGGCAAGGGATGTCCCCAGGGCACCAAGCAAACCCGGCCGCCGCGGCTGCCTTTTCATAACAAAAGAAATCAGAGCCATAAAAAGCGGTAGGACAATAGGCCAGATGGGCCAGCAATTGGCGTGCAGCAGACCCATTATTTCTTCCCACCCCTTTCTCTTCTCTTGCGGAGATCATGAAAATTGGCTGTTTCCTGGACTCGACAGGCCAGGGCCAGGGCCACGGCAGTACTGCTCACCGACACCACTATGCCGGTGAGCACCAAGGCCTGGGGCAGCGGATCAATGATGGTACCGCGACCATAGGCAATGGTGACCAAAAAGAGAAAGACGCCGCTGGCCATGATATTGACGGCGAGAATTTTGCGCAGCAACTGGGCACAGAAGATAAAACCGGCCACACCGACCGTAAAAAGACAGAGGCTGGTGAGACCATAGACCAGGCTGGGAGTGAAATTCATGACCGCTCCTCGCCTGGGGGCGGCGGTGATTCGGCCATCATCTTTTGCCTTCCCCCAGGCCGGCGGCCGCCAAAGAGAGCTGCCAGTGAAAGACCTATGGAAAGGGCGGCCACCGCCTCCAGAACAGGAATAATAAGGGCCGCCCACTGCCGGCGATACTCCAGAAAATTGCCCCCCAGGGCCATGGCCCCCAGGGCGATCACCAGAAAAAAAAGAGGCCCTAGACTGAGCCCCCAAGAGAGCAAAGACCTGGGCAGGGTCGCGAGCAGTGATGAGGAGGTAAGGAGAAGCAGGACACCAGCCCC
>JBFFIS010000204.1:0-5258 GCA_041556375.1 Desulfurivibrionaceae bacterium
ACTGTTTGTTTTTAGCTTGCCTATAGGAAAAGATTGGTTGTTTGGGAGTTTTTTGCGTCGTTAATAATGTCAGGGGCGCAAATTGCGCCTCTGGGGAGTGTTGTGCACTGCAAGTGGCTGATGGCAGAAAACGGTTGTAAAATGAGAGGCAATTATGTAATAAGTCCCTGTAGTATCGATATAAATGGTAAACTGCAGTGTGAAGGTTAAAAAGAAATTGCACTGTCGCATAGATGTTGATACTGTGGTTTTGGGATAAAAATGCATTACAAATGATACAAAAGTTGACAACGCCAATTTATAGGTTTAGAGTATTTTTGAAAATGACCAAAAGGTTTGAATTTTAATCACTAATATTTTGAACAGGAGGGCATTGAGAGAGGAAGGTAAGAAGGGGAGCAGGTGAGACGATCCGCCAATCATCGAACCAGCAGAAATGATTCTGATATTTCATCCCTGTCAAAAGCACCATGAGTGTGTTGTTTGGTAAAGGATCTGTCTTGGTAGGAGAGGGCCTTTGCTGCAGGATTCATGGGGCACAATTTTCAAGGAGGAGCAAATGGAAGGCGTATTTTTTCTCGTTTTTTGGATTGGTTGCGCTGCACTCCACACCTTGTTTGATCTGAAAGTCAAGCCTGCCATTCAGGCAAGTCGCGAAGATGAAGAAAACTTCCGGCATTTCTGAGGTTGGCAGAAAGTTATTTACGAAATTGGAGCAGGTTGCATGGTTGCTTCCTGTAAAAAATTCAAAAAAAAACACATGTGAGGAGTAGCGTAATGAATAATTTTCTCGCGAAAGTACTGCCCCAAGATCAGGGGCTTGAAGTTACCGCTTCAGGCAAGTACAACACCGCTATAGCCCTGATGGGCCTTTTGACTATTGTTGGTCTGGCCGCTGGTGGTCATGCCTTTGTGATCGGCCATGAGCATGCCTATGGTAACACCCGCGAAGTACCGTGGGGTCTGCTGATTGCAGCCTATGTCTTTTTTGTTGTAACCTCCACCGGCCTCTGTCTGGTATCTGCTATCGGCCATGTCTTCGGTGTTGAGCAGTTTCAACCCATTGCCAAGCGTTCTGTTTTTATGGCGATCTCAACAATCATTGCCGGTTTTGTCGTTATCGGCTTCGAAATTGAGAACCCATGGCGTATGGCTGTCTATAATATGACATCACCCAATCTCACTTCAAATATCTGGTGGATGGGAACCCTCTACGGAGCCTATCTCTTTTTTATGCTCATTGAGTTTGCCTTGTTGCAGATGGGTAAGCATAAAGAGGCCGGTATCCTGGGCCTCCTCGGTGTGGTAGCTGGTGTTGCCGCCCATTCAAACCTTGGCGCCGTCTTTGGTCTCCTTAGTGGTCGTGAGTTCTGGCATGGTCCTTATATGCCCATCTACTTCATTACCTCTGCCATGATGTCCGGTTGTGCTGCCGTGGTTTTCTTTACCTGGATCGCCTATAAGTCCAATGGTTGGGAGATGAGCGAGAAGCTCAAGGGTTCTCTCAGCTCCGTTGCTAAGCTTGGCGCCCTGCTTATTACTGTTATTATGTTCTTCACCTGCTGGAAAATGATCTCTGGTGTCAGCGGTCAGCCTCCAGGAAAGTATGAGGCTATGATGAGCCTGATCTCTGGACCTTACTCCACCAATTTTTGGATTGGTGAGGTGATGATGGGTCTGGTTATCCCCTTTGTTATCATCCTTGCCGTACGTGCCAAGTCCATGAATGGCCTGTTTATCGCCTCTGTTTCCAGTGTCATCGGCATCTTCTTCATGCGCTATGACCTGGTTGTTGTTGGAATGCTTGTTCCACATTTTCATGGCATGGGTATTGTTGACCTGCCTCATCTTTTTCCATACGCTCCAACCTGGCATGAAGTCGCGGTTGTTGCCGGCGGCATGGGTCTTTGCGGCATGATGTTCTTGATGGGCGAGAAGCTCTTCAAGGGCCACTTGTCCGAAGATCATTAATACTTCCTTGAAATCTGGATTGTTGGGTGTGGGCAGTGCAAGTTTTACTGCCCACACCCTGCACGGTTTAAAGGATTTTTAAGGAGGACGTTATGGCGCGGAAAAAAACAGAAGTGAAGCCGTTAAGGGCTGACTTGCCCATCTATCCCATCGGGGTGGCGGCAAAACTTCTTGGTGTCCATCCTCGAACTCTACGCATCTATGAGGCTGAGGGGTTGGTAAAGCCAGCTCAGCATAGTGGCTCAAGGCGGTTATATTCGCCGAATGATATTCAGTGGATTGAGTGTTTGCGCTCCATTATTCATGATCAGGGGATCTCGATTCCTGGTTTGAAGAAGCTTTTGACTTTGGTCCCATGTTGGGATATTGCCGAGTGTCCAAAGGGGGTCCATGAGTGCTGTAAGGCCAAGATCGATTGGGCTGTGCCACGGACCTTGCACCGTGTCGGTGATGAAGAAGACCGGAAACGGGCCAAGGCTCAAGACAAGGAAAAGAAAAAGAAGGTCGTACCTGGAAAAAAGCAAGTATCACCTGGGTGATTTTCGGTGGTAGGCAGTCTGCTGGTGCTGCGGCCCAAAAAGCCTGCGGCTGATGTCGGCTGTTTGTCCAGGTGGAAACAAAAAAGGGATTACGTCTTTAGGCGTAATCCCTTTTTTTATGGGTAATGGCCGTCGAAGTTCACTGCAGGTGACGAGGCCTTGCGGCAATGCCCAACCATTGTTCGTCTGTGGCAGTGTTTATGAATTGTCCTCGGGGGTCAATTTGTACTTGGTAATCTTGCGGCGCAGGGTGTCCTTGGAGATGCCAAGGTCACGGCAGGTTGCCATTTTCTTCCATTTGTTCTTGGTGAGAGAGGCGGCAATGGCAGCCTCCTCGATTTTTTCCAAAGTCAGCGACACACCAGACATGGGAATCATTGTCGTCGCCTTAATGTCCTTGTCGCTGCTGGGGGCAAAGGGCTCGGGCAGGTGCTCGGGTTGGATGAAGCCGCCAGGGCAGAGGATGAAGGCGTACTCGATAATGTTTTCGAGTTCTCGGATGTTGCCGGGGAAGTCATAGTGCATGAGGATAGCCAAGGCCTCGTCGGAAATGCCAACAATATCCTTGCCCTGCTGGGCACTGAACCTTGAGGTGAAATGTTCAATGAGTAGGGGGATATCCTCCATTCTGTCACGCAGGGGCGGCAGTAGGATCTTGACGACGTTGAGGCGGTAGAAAAGGTCTTCCCGAAAGGCGTCTTCCTTGACCAGGGCCTGCAGGTCTCTGTTGGTGGCGGTGATAATGCGGACATCGGCCTTTACCGGCTCGTTTGAGCCCAGGGGTTCATAGATTTTCTGCTGCAGCACGCGGAGCAGCTTTACCTGGAGGGAGGCGGGTATGTCGCCGATCTCATCAAGGAAGATGGTGCCGCCCTCTGCTGCGGCAAAGCGACCCTTTTTGTCCTGTTTGGCATCGGTAAAGGCGCCGGCCTTGTAGCCGAAGAGTTCTGACTCCAAAAGGGTGTCTGGCAGGGCACCGCAATTAACGGTGACAAAAGGCTTGTTGCTGCGGGCGGAGGCGTTGTAGATGGCTCGAGCTACCAGCTCCTTGCCCGTTCCGCTGTCGCCGAGAATGAGGACATTGCTGGGGCTGCGGGCGATTTCCGGCAGGATGTTGAAGATGCGCTGCATGGATGGACTCTTGGAGATAATCTCATCAAAGGTGTAGCGCATGGTGAGCTGTTTTCGCAGGCTGTCAAGGACCGAAAGGTCGCGAAACGTCTCAACGCCACCGAGGACATTGCCCTCGTGGTCTAAAAGGGGGGCGGCACTAATGGAGATGGGCAGGCGTTTTCCGGCCCGGGTTTCAATGGAGATTGAGCGATTGGTAACCGGTTTGCCGCTGTACATCGACTGGGCTATGGCGCATGATTTGCCGCAGATGGATGAGTGAAAGACGTTGCTGCAGTATTTGCCGATGGCATCATCGCGGTGCCAACCAGTGATCAGTTCGGCGGCTCTGTTAAAGGAGGTAATCTGCCAGTTGCGGTCAACGGTAAAGACGCCGTCGGCAACTGAATCAATGATCATGTCATTTTTCATGGTGGCGGTAATGTCGCGGAAGGTCTCGACGCCGCCGATGACATTGCCCTCATGGTCAAGGAGTGGCGCGGCACTGATTGATACCGGGATGGTGGAGCCGTCCTTGTTTTTGACGAAGATGGTGCGGTCAATGATTTCCTTTCCCAGGTCAATGGCCTGGTTGAGGATGCAGGCGTCGCCACAGACAGAAGAGTGAAAGATGCCACTGCAGCGTTTACCGACAACCTCTTCGCGTTTCCAGCCGGTAATGACCTCGGCAGCACGATTAAAAGAGGTGATCTGCCAATCCTTGTCCACGGTGAAGACGCCGTCGGCAACTGAATCAAGGATGAGGTCGTTCTTCATGGCGGCGGTAATGTCGCGGAAGGTTTCGACGCCACCGATAACGTTGCCGCCAGGATCGAGAAGGGGGGCGGCGCTAATTGATACCGGAGTTTTATGGCCATCCTTGGTGGTGATTGTCAGGGTATGGTCAACGATGGTGTTGTTGTCCTGGATGGACTTGGCCAGGCTGCATTGTTCACCGCACATGCTTGAGTGGAAGACGTCGCGGCATTTTTGGCCCAGAACATCTTTGCGTTTCCAGCCGGTAATGGCCTCGGCCGCCTTATTAAATGAAGTGATGTGCCAGTCGCGATCAACGGTAAAGACGCCATCGGCAACGGAGTCCATGGCCAGGTCGTTGGTATGGCTTGTGTCTTCAACCTCGCTGAAGGTGATCACCGCGCCATTGGTGTTGCCGTTGGCGTCCGGGAGGGGGATGGCGGAAATAATGACGGCGATGGAGGTGTCGGTGTCGGGGTTGTCAATGACCATTCTGAAGTTGGTCATGGCTCGTCCGGAGGCCAGCGGTCCGTAGAGGCTGCACATTTTGGTGAAGCGCTCGTATTGACTGAAGGCCTCTTGGCAATTTTTGCCAATCAAGTCCTTGCCGTTGAGACCGAGAAGTTTCTCGGCCCCACTGTTGAATGAGGTTATTTTCCAGCTGCCATCGACAGTGAAAATTGCATCGATAACCTTTGCCGGAATTGTTTGTGTGTGGGTGTTGTCCATGGGGGTAGCTGCTGTTGCAAGGTGTGCTTTGCCGTCGTGAAGTTGGAAGGCGGCGCAGGAATCAGGGGAGCACGGAAGTAAGACGGGATGTGGTAGCTGATTAAGGATTTACTTTAACCGGTCAGGGGCGCCGGGTCAACGATCTTTGCCGAA
>JBFFIS010000205.1:0-5242 GCA_041556375.1 Desulfurivibrionaceae bacterium
ACCACGATGCTCAGGGTCAATCTCAAGGAGGGCTTTAGCAATACCATGACGTAAGGCCTCGGATTGAGCTGACTTACCACCGCCCTTCAGAGTTACCATCACGTTATACTTACCGTCGGTCTCGGTGAGGGCAAAGGGCTTAAGGATGAGACGCTCATCCATGGCACCACCAAAATATTCGGCCATTGAATGCTTCTTGTTCACAACAACGGTACCATCACCAGCAGTGAGCCAAACACGGGCAATTGCTGATTTACGTTTACCGGTTGCGTATGTTTTCTGATCAGCCATCTATTTTCTCCGATTTATAACTTGAGCTCTTCAGGCTGCTGGGATTCATGGGGATGATTTTCACCAGCGTAGACCTTGAGTTTTTTCAACTGAGTACGACCAAGAGAATTCTTAGGCAACATTCCCCTGACGGCCTTAAAAATAATCTGTTCAGGGGCCTTATCAAGAAGCTCCTGGGCAGTACATTCTTTCATTCCACCTATATAACCGGAATGATTGTAGTATTTTTTATTTTCAAGCTTGCGACCAGTCAATCTGACCTTATCAGCATTAACGACTATAACAAAGTCACCAACATCCTGAAATGTTGAGTAGCTAGGCTTATGCTTGCCGCGCAAACTGGTAGCGATCTCAGATGCGAGACGACCGAGAACCTTGCTCTGGGCGTCAACGACAAACCATTTACGCTCAATTTCTTTGACCGGAGTCAGATAGGTGGTCATAATACTTTCCTCTAAAATAATATAGAAACCACGCATCCCAGGCACACCTGGACTTACTGGTTTCTATGACGAAAAAAGGTTCGAAGAGTCTTCGAACCTTAGTATTGTAAATATGGAGCGGGAAACGAGACTCGAACTCGCGACCCCAACCTTGGCAAGGTTGTGCTCTACCAACTGAGCTATTCCCGCCTGCTTGCTGCGTAGTATGCGAAACAGGGGTGAGTTATATCGGAACTCGTTACCCTTGTCAATAAAAAATTTACTGTTTAACGCTCCTAAAAACAACTGTCTAACACCTAGTGCCACGGGGCTTTGCCAGACCTCTTTTTCTTGATATTTCTATCTTGCCCTTGCGGCAGTCAATATGATGTTGGTATAAGAAAGGGGAAAAATAACATATCGTTACATCATTATATAAGACATATTCCACTTCCACCATGACCACGGAGTAAACCATGGCTTCCGCCCCTAGCCGCCAAAGCAGCCTTACCCGGACCACCAAAGAAACATCTATTAATCTTGAGCTCACCCTTGACGGCCAGGGCAAAGCAGAGATCAGTACAGGCGTTCCTTTTTTCGATCATATGCTTACCCTGCTCACCGTGCATGGCTTTTTCAACCTCGCCATTAAGGCCTCCGGCGATATTGAGGTTGACGACCACCACACCGTGGAAGACATCGGCATCTGCCTAGGTCAGGCCTTCAAAGAGTCCCTAGGTGATTTTTCCTCCATCAGCCGCTATGGTCATTTTTCCCTGCCCATGGATGAGACCCTGGCCCGGATCACCCTGGATTTATCCAACAGACCCTATCTTCATTATGATGTCATAGCCCTGGACCAGAAAACAGGCACCTTTGACACCACCATGGTTCAAGAGTTTCTCAGGGCCTTTGCCTTTAACTGCGGATTGACACTGCATGTTGAAGTGAAATATGGTGTTAATACTCACCATATTATTGAGGCAATCTTCAAGGCCTTGGGCAGAACCCTTGATCAGGCCACAGCCATCGACCCACGAGTTCAGGGTACCCTGTCGTCAAAAGGGACGCTCTAATCTTCCGATAACCTTCGTCAACCTACCTGTGAGCAGTTATGAATCGACCCTTGGGAATCCTCTTCGCCTCTATATTCTCTCTCCTGACGGCCTGTGCCGGTCAGACCACGCAAGCCAATCATGATGCGGGTAAGGACAGTGCCGACGAACTGACGCTCAACTCCATCGTTGTTCTGCAAAGCGAACATGATCTTGCCGACCAAGGCGACCAAAGCGCCGAGGCCCGTACTCTTGACGAGGGCAACAAGATGCTGAGCGCCATCATTACTGAATACTTTGCCAGCAAAGAAAACGTCAATATCCTCTCGGCCATGCAGCAGGAATCCCTCACAGGCACCTTTATTGGCAACCTTCATAAAAGGGCTCGCTATGTCGGCATGCAGGCCAAGGGCGACGCCGTCCTTATCACCCGCCTCATCACCTACCGCAAACTGGAAGGCAAAAAATATGGCGCCAACGAACCGGCCTCGGTGAGTTTTGATTATAATCTGATCCATCTTGACAGCGGCAAAACCCTGTGCAAGGGAAGCTATGAGGAAACCCAGAAAACCCTGTTTTCCGACCTTTTCTCCTTTGGCAAGGCCTCAAAGCGTAATTTTGAATTTGTTTCCGCTGAAACCCTGTTGCGCGAAGGAGTGGAGCGCAAATTCGGAGACTGCCGCTACCTGGCAACGCCATAGTTTTCCCCTTCCCCGAGAAACCCCTGACGGATGTCGCCGTCAGGGGATTGCGTATAAATTCTTTTCTACATCCAATTCTGCTGAATTCCTCCTTCTAAATCCCCAGCCCTGGTAACCCATGCTCCATCTGCCACCCACGATCAATCGTCTCATCGGTCAGGCCATGCATGAGTATCAGATGTTGGCGGATGGCGACCGGGTTCTTGTCGCGGTTTCCGGAGGCGTTGACAGCCTTGTCCTTACCGCTATCCTTAAGCTCTGGCAGGAAAAGGCCCCTATTTCCTACACCATCGACGCCGTCCATCTTGACATGGGATTTGGCATAGATGAGGCCCACCTTGTTGACCGACAGTTGGCAAAAACCTCTGTCCCCTATGAAATCATCCAGACCACCATCGGTAAGGACGCCTTTGAGCTTGAAAACACCTCGACATGTTTTCACTGCGCCCGTAACCGGCGCACCAAGCTCTTCAACCTTGCCAGGGACAGAGGATGCACCAAGCTGGCCCTAGGCCATCACAAGGAAGATATTATCGAGACCTTTTTCATCAACCTCTTCTACGGTGGCAACCTCTCCACCATGCTGCCCAAACAGGAGCTCTTTAAGGGTAACCTCGCCCTTATCCGGCCCTTGGCCTTTGTGCAGAAAGATCAAATCCATGAACTTGCCGAACTCTTTGACTTTTCGCCGGTTGCCAACCCATGCCCCCTGACCGGCAGCACCAAGAGGCAGACCATCCGCCAGATGATGACCGGTCTTTACCAGAAAGACGACAAGCTCATGAGTACCATCTTTGCCGCCCTGGGCAATGTCAAGCCCGACTATCTCCTTGACCGCTCCCTACACACCGACAAGCTGGAAAAATGAAATCAAGCCTCCACTGCCTGCCCTGTTTTCTCCAGCAAACCATCAAGGCCGCCGAACTCAGCACCCCTGACCCGGCGCTGCAAAAGAGAATCCTCGACGAAATTGCCGCCCTTCTGCCCTCCCTTGATCTGGAAAAGACACCGCCGGAAAACTCCATCCCTGTGTATCAGACCATTGCCAGGCTCTCAGGGTGTGCTGATCCCTTTAGGGACCTGAAGAAAAAATCAAACCGCTTTGCCAGGAACCTGGTGGCCAATGCCAGAAAGGCAATTGCCGCCAGTGGCGATCCCCTCCATACAGCGCTGCTCTTTTCCATTGCCGGCAATATCATCGATTATGGTTCACAACAGGATTTTGACGCTGCGGCCGCCCTGGAAAAGTGCCTGGACACACCCCTGGCCATTAATGACTATGAGGCCTTGGCCGCAGAGCTCAGCACCAGCAAGCTGCTTCTCTATCTTGGCGATAATGCCGGAGAGATCGTCTTTGATTCCCTGGTGGTGGAGACGCTCAAGGAGCTTTACCCGACCCTGGAAATCATCTTTGTTGTCAAGGAGAGGCCGATTATAAATGATGCCCTTATGGATGATGCCGAGGAATGCGGCCTGACAGCAAGCTGCCGGGTCATCAGCAACGGCACCGGTTGCCCTGGAACGCCGCTAGCCGACTGCACGGCAGAGTTCCGAGAACTCTTTGCCGAGGCGGATCTGATTATCAGCAAGGGCCAGGGAAATTTTGAAACCCTTTCACAGACCCCTGCCCCCATCTACTTCTTACTGACGGTTAAATGCCCCATTGTCGGTTTGCACCTGCAAGAACAAAGCAAGAGCCGTATAAAGAAGGGAGAATTGGTGCTCATGAAAGCCAGAGAATAAAAAGACTGCTGTTCTTAAATCTAGCCACGTCTTTTCCGTGGCGCTAAATCCAAGAACAGCAAGAAAAAGATCAGCCGTTAAGGAGCTTGGCCATCTCCTTGGCGCCATAGGTGATGATAATATCAGCACCGGCCCGGGTGATGGAGAGCAGCGTCTCATGCATGACCCGATCACCGTCAATCCAGCCATTGGCAGCGGCGGCCTTGATCATGGCATACTCGCCGCTGACATGGTAGGCGGCAATGGGCAGGTCAAATTCGTCACGCAGGGAACGGATGATGTCAAGATAGGCCACTGCCGGCTTGACCATGAGGATATCGGCACCCTCATCGACATCCAGGGTGGCCTCCCGGAGGGCCTCGCGGCTGTTGGCCGGATCCATCTGGTAGCCCTGCCGGTCTCCCTCACTGGGCGCGCATTCTGCGGCATCACGAAAAGGACCATAAAAGGCCGAGGCATATTTGACGGCGTAACTCATAATGGGAACCATGTCGAAGTTATTGTCGTCGAGCGCTGCCCTGATCTCTCCCACCCGGCCATCCATCATGTCAGAGGGGGCGACAATATCGGCACCGGCCTGGGCATGGGACAGGGCAATCTTGCCAAGGAGTTCGAGGGTGGCGTCATTATTGACATGCCCGCCCTCAAGAATGCCGCAATGACCGTGATCGGTGTACTCACACATACAGACATCAGTTGAGACCATGAGCTGGGGCGCCTTATTTTTAAGCTCCTTAATGGCGGTCTGAATAATTCCCCCCTTGGCGTAAGCCTCGGAGCCGGCAGCATCTTTTTTAGCTGGCAGACCAAAAAGAATGACATGCTGGATACCGAGCCCCAACAGCTCCTTGGCCTCGGAGCCGAGCTGATCAACGGTGAGACGAAAAACGCCGGGCATGGAGGGAACAGCCTCTTTCTTGCCCTTGCCGGGCATAACAAAGAGGGGATAGATCAGCTGCTCAGGAGAAAGGCGCGTTTCTCTGACCAAGGACCGAAGCTGGGCGTTGCGACGCATACGGCGGGGACGATA
>JBFFIS010000206.1:0-5227 GCA_041556375.1 Desulfurivibrionaceae bacterium
AGCCTCAAGGAGTGCTGGTTTCATATCACCAACCACTGCAACCTCTGCTGCCAGCATTGCCTCTTTGGCGCCGGACCAACCTGCCGCCAGAGCCTGCCCAGGGAGGCTCTCGACAGCGCCTTGACCCAGGCCCGGGATCTGGGCTGCCGCCTCTTCCTCTTCACCGGCGGCGAACCCTTTATCTATCCAGACTTCACGGCAATCATCACGAATCTTCTCACTGAGCCCGAGAACCATGTGGTGGTACTCACCAACGGCCTGCTCCTTGAAAAGAACCTTGCCGCCCTGGCCGATGTCGACCCCAGCCGCCTCCATTTTCAGGTCAGTGTCGACGGCCTCCAGGAGAGCCATGACACGATCCGCGGCAAGGGTGCCTTTAAATGGCTGATGACCAACCTCGACCAACTGAAGGCAGCCGGATTTTCGGCCACTCTTTCCATGGTGGTCTGTGGCGACAATCTCAACGACATGGTGGAGATTGTCCGCCTTGCTGCTCAGCGCGGCAATTCCGTGCATTTCCTCTGGCATTTCCAACGCGGCAAAGGCAGTGAGGAACAGCATGTGGCCCCGGCCGCCATTGCCCCTCAGCTTATTGCCGCCCAGAAGGAGGCCCAACACCTGGGGGTGAAGATCGACAATATCGAGACCTTGCGCAGCCAGGTCTTTGCTACCCCCGGCACCCGTTTTGACCTCAGTAATGCCGGCTGGGAATCCCTGGCCGTGGGCCCGGACGGCCATATTTACCCGTCTCCTGCTCTGGTGGCCGTGCCTGAGCTTGATTGCGGCACCCTGGCCCAAGGCCTGGAAACGGTGTGGCGCACCAGCCCGGTGCTGGAAGAAATTCGCCAGACAAGCCTGCAGGGCAGTGCCTATGAGCAAAACCCCCTTAAATTCATCATCGGCGGCGGCGACATTGATCACTCCTATCTCGCTGCCGGCGCCTTCAGCGGCTATGACCCCTACGTGGAACTCTATAACGAAACAGCCCTCTGGCTCATAGGCCAGCAGGCCCAGGCCTATCCCGACCCCCAGCGCTCGGAACTGGCCCTGAGGATGGGCGATGTGCGCCATGACTGTCCGGACAGCAAGGCGGTCACCCTCACCCACTGCAACTGCGTGGTGGCCCTGGCCGATGGCCATGCCTCGGTGCGGGAGTTTTACGGCCGGGCCGCCGAGAGCGCCAATGAGGATATAGTCAACCCCTTTGCCGAGGGCCAGGCGGCTGCCGATTTCATTCCAGCGGTGGCCAAGAAACGCTCCTACGGCTGCGGCAGCCCGGTGCAGGATGCTGCGCCCACCGCCGGCGAAACCCTGGTTGACCTGGGCAGCGGCAGTGGCGTCGAATGCTTCATGGCCGCCGCCGAGGTCGGTGAGGATGGCCAGGTCTTTGGCATAGACATGACCGACGCCATGCTGGAACTGGCCAGAAGCTCGGTTGACGAGGTGGCCGGCCGTCTGGGCTATGCCAACGTCGAGTTCAAAAAAGGTTTTCTGGAAGAGATTCCCCTGCCTGATGGCTGTGCTGATGTGGTGATTTCCAACTGCGTCATCAACCTCAGCCCGGATAAACGCCAGACCTTTCAGGAGGTGATGCGGGTCTTGAAACCCGGCGGCAGGCTGGTGGTTTCAGATATTGTCACGGATGAGCCCATTCCCACGGCCATCAAAAATGACGAGCAATTCCGCGGCGAATGCCTGGGTGGCGCCATGCTCCAGGAGGATCTGATGGCCATGCTTCGGGCCTCCGGTTTCAGCAGCATGGAGCTTGTCAAACGCTTTCCCTACCGCCAGGTGGAGGGGGCCCAATTTTACTCCCTGACCTTCCGAGCCTGGAAACCAAGCGCCCCCAAAAAGGTGGAGGTTATCTATCGCGGCCCCTTTGCCGCCGTCCACACTGAAAACGGCGACCTGCTCCTGAAGGGAAAACGGACGAGCTTGACCCTGGCCGATGCCCAGGCCCTGGGCGACTCGGTCTTTGTGGTCAATGATGACGGCGCCGTGACCAACATGGAGATGGTCTCAAGCTGCTGCACGCCCGGAACGAAGTCCCCTTTGGAGGGACCCCAGCCCCTTGCCAGTTTGACTGACTCGTGCTGTACGCCGGCGCCAGAGGCCGGCTCGTGCTGTGAACAGGCTCCTGAAGAGCAAAGCCCCTGCTGCGGCCAGCCCTTGCCGCAGGCCAAACTTGACCAGGACTGCATGGTGTGTGGCAAAACTCTTACCTATAACACCAAGGCGGTGAAGGCCGGTTGTCATTACTGCGGTCAGGAGTTGCGGGCCAACATCAGATGTCCGGACGGTCATTTTGTCTGCGATCAATGCCACCAAAAGGAAGGGCTGGCCATCATTCGCCAGATCTGTCTGGGCAGCAAGGAGGGTGACATGGTCGCCCTCATGAAAGAGATCCGTAAGCAGCAGGCCATTCCCATGCATGGTCCGGAACATCATGCCATGCTGCCCGGCATTATTTTGGCGGCAGCCCGTAATAGCGGCCTGGCCATCAGCAGTGGCGATATCCTTACCGGTATTGAACGGGGCTCCAAGGTGCCGGGCGGCGCCTGTGGTTTTCTGGGGAGCTGCGGGGCGGCCACCGGCGTCGGTATTGCCTTTGCCGTTCTTTTTGAGGCCACCCCCCTGACCCCAGGGGGGCGGCAGAAGGCGCAGACAGCCACGGCCCGCGTGCTGGCAAATATTGCCGCCATCAAGGCGGGCCGCTGCTGCCAGCGCGAAACCTATGTTGCCCTGCGCGAGGTCGCCGAAATTTCTACAGAATTCTTGGATAAAACCCTTGCCGCTGAAGAAAGTCTGGCCTGTAGCCAGTACCACGACAACCGTGAATGTATTGGCAAACAGTGTATCCTCTGGAAGACTCGCGACCGCCAGCAGACCAAGGTCCTCCAGACCCTGCCGATGATTTGACGAGGAGGTCTAGTCTGTCACGAGACGGCATCAACCTCTTCTTCTGGCCTTATTACCTCCTTTATTTCTTAACCTTCTGCCCAAAACAATTATGCCCTACGAAATCACCCTCACCACCCCGGCCCTCTTCTTCCCTGCCGTTTCCCTGCTGTTAGTGGCCTACACCAATCGCTTTGTCGCTTTAAGCAAGCGGATCCGCAGCCTGCACTCCCTCTACCAGGAGGTCGCCGATGAAATCGTGGCCGAGCAGATCGCTGTTTTGCGGCGCCGCGTCTTTCTGATCCGTAATATGCAGCTTTTCGGTGTGGCCGCCCTTTTTTGCTGCGTCCTGTGCATATCCTCGGTTTTTCTGGGCGCCCTGGTGGCCGGCAAAATTATCTTCGGCCTCAGCCTGCTGCTGATGATGATCTCCCTGGCCCTGGCTTTTCAGGAAATTCTCATCTCCGAACATGCTCTCAAGCTTGAGCTGCGGATGATGGAAAAGAAATAAAGAACAACAACAAAAGATTTTCCGCAAAGAGGAGAAGTACTAACCCATGCCTGAGTTACCAGAAGTAGAGGTCATCTGCCAGGGACTGAGACCCCATATTGAGGGGCGGCGAATTGAGCACATACAATGCGGAGCCAAGGAGCTGCGTCTGCCCATACCGCGGGCCGATCTCCAGGATAAAATTTGTCAGTCCCGGGTGGTCACCTTGAGCAGGCGGGCCAAATATCTGCTCTTTGACATGGACAACGGCTGCCGCTTTCTTGTTCATCTCGGCATGACTGGCCGACTGGGCATTTTTACCGCCAAGGCGCCCCCGGCCCTCCATGACCACCTGATCTTCCGCCTCGATGATGGCATGGAGTTGCGCTATAACGATACCAGGCGTTTTGGCTTTGTGGTGGTGCAGGAAGGAGTTGAAAGCGGGAGCGATCCCCTGGCCAAACTCGGCCCGGAACCTTTCTGGAAAGAATTTTCAGCGCCATACCTGAAAACTCTGGCCGGCAGGCGGCTGCAGCCGGTGAAAAATTTCCTGATGAACAGCCAGGTGGTGGTGGGTATCGGCAATATCTACGCCAACGAGATCCTCTTTGCCGCCGGTATCCTGCCCACCATGCCCATCGGCTCTCTGAACTTGGCCCAGTGGCAAACCCTAGTCGACAGGAGCAGAGAAGTGCTGACCCAGGCCATCAACAGCGGTGGCACCACGATCAGCGACTACCTCAACGCCTCTGGTAAACCCGGTTATTTTCAGCTGGAGCTGGCCGTCTATGGCCGGGCCGGAGAGAAGTGCAAAAAATGCCCGGGCCTCATTGAAAAACAGACCATTGCCGGCCGTGCCACCTACCTCTGCCCCCGCTGCCAGCAGTAACCATCACCGCTTGTTATTGGCCCCGGAATCCCCTGAAAAACTTCTGGGAATTCCCTGGCTCAGCCTTACTTTCTGGCTTTCAGTTCAGCGACCCAATCAGAAAGGCGCTTGCCATTCTGGGTGGTGGCACCCGGATCAAGCTTGAGGACCTCTTCCCAGGCAGCAATGGCGCCGCTGGTGTCTTGGAGGTCGGCGAGCAAGACGATGCCCATATTAAAACGGGAGGGGATGTGGCCCGGCTCACGCTTGGCGCCTTCGCGAAAACTCTCAATGGCCTTGTCAAACTGACCGGTACGGCGGTACATGATGCCCAAATCGGTCCAGACATTGGCGGAACCGTTATGAATGGCCAAGGCCGTATCATAGGCTGTTATGGCCTTTTCATTCTGACCGGTGTCATAATAATTATTACCAAGGCGGACCCAGGCCTCATAGTTGTCTGGTTCATTGGCAACCGTCTGCTCAAGGATCTTGATCGCCTCGCCCTTATCTTGCTGTTGGGGGGCCTGACTTGCTGCTTGCTGGGGAGGTTGGTTTTGGCCAGCACCCATTGGGGTAGATTTGACGGCAGAAAAAATGACGCCACTGATAAAGCCAATACCAAAGGTTATCAAGGCAACAATATAAAGGGTTTCTTTTTTGACCATCTTCTTCTCCTTGCTGGGTGTTTTTGCACATTATAACTAATGGCATATTCTGTAACAGATACGAGAAACCTGTTGAGACAAAATTTATCATAAGCTGATCAAAATAAGAAGTGCTTCCCATTTAACTTAGCCAAACCACTTGAGATCATAAACATAGTGAACTGAGCCAATCAACACAGAATTTTTCGTTGAGTTCGCTTACAGCCTGTCATATCGACAAAGAGGGGCTGAAAAGAAAACAGTTCCTAAAAAAAACGCAGATGGCTGATCAACAGATGCGCGGGAAGGAAAATTATTCACCTG
>JBFFIS010000207.1:0-5221 GCA_041556375.1 Desulfurivibrionaceae bacterium
CCTGGTTTAAGGGGAAGCCTCCTTTTTTATTGCAAGCAAGAAGCCTTTATTTGCGCATGAAATTAAGGGCGGAACCGGCCTTGAACCAGTCGATCTGCTCTTGGTTTAACGAATGATGGAGGGCGATTTCCTCGCTGGAGCCGTCATGGTGATGGAGGACAGCGGTGATGCTGCTGCCCGGCGCCAGGTCGGTAAGCCCTTTGATGTCAATGACATCATCCTCGAGAATCCGCTCATAGTCGGCCTCATTGATAAAGGTCAGGGGCAGGACCCCCTGTTTCTTGAGATTGGTCTCATGGATACGGGCAAAGCTGCGGGTAATCACGGCCCGGGCCCCCATGTGGCGGGGACTCATGGCGGCATGCTCGCGGGAAGAACCTTCACCATAGTTGGTGTCACCGACCACCAGCCAGTTTTTACCGGCCGCCGTGTACTCACGCGCCACGGCGTTTACTGCCTTGGTCTCGCCGCTGAGCTGGTTCTTGGTGGTGCCCACCCCATCGGTAAAGGCGTTAACGGCGCCGGTGAGCATGTTGTCGGAGATATTGTTTAAGTGGCCCCGGAAGCGTAGCCAGGGGCCGGCCGGGGAAATATGGTCTGTGGTGCATTTCCCCTTGGCCTTGATCAGTAGCTGCAGACCTTCAAAGTTGTTGCCGTCCCAGCGATCAAAAGGGGAGAGCAGGGCCAAGCGCTCGGAGGCGGGATCAACGACGACCTTTATCCCGGAGCGGTCAGCCGGCGGGGCAAGAAATCCCTTGTCGTCGTGGATGAAGGCGCCTGCCGGTACCTCGGCAACCTGGCCGGGGCTGGTCAGGGTAAAGGTAGAGCCGTCAGCCGCCTCAAGCTCTTCCTCGTAAGGGTTGCAGTCCATCCTTGCCACACAGGCGTATGCCATGGCTGTCTCCGGGCTGCCGATAAAGGCGCAGGTCTCCGGGTTGCCGTCAGCCCGTTTGGGGAAGTTGCGGTTATACGAGGTGACAATGGAGTTTTTGAAACCGGTTTTGACATCTTCGCGCTGCCATTGGCCAATGCAGGGTCCGCAGGCATTGGTGAGAATGACGGCGCCGATGTCTTCCAGCTTCTTTAGAATACCGTCCCGTTCAATGGTGGCCCTGACCTGCTCGGAGCCGGGAGATATAAAGAGAGGCACCTTGAGCTTGGTGCCTTTTTCCAGGAGTTGATCGGCCATGGCGGCGATCCGGCCCATATCCTCGTAGGAGGAGTTGGTGCAGGAGCCGATAAGGGCGGTGGTCATATTGGTGGGCCAGCCACCTTTTGCCATGTGCTCGGCCATTTTGGAGATCGGCGAGGCCAGATCAGGCGAATGGGGACCAACCAGGTGTGGTTCCAGTTCGCTGAGATTAATTTCGATAATCTGGTCGTAATATTTTTCTGGCTGGGCTGCCACCTCTGGATCAGCACCGAGCAAGTGGCGATACTGATCGGCCAATGTGGCTGTGGCACTGCGACCGGTGGCCTCAAGATAGGCAGCCATGCGCTTGTCGTAGGGGAAGGTTGACGTGGTGGCGCCGAGCTCTGCCCCCATGTTACAGATGGTAGCCTTGCCGGTGCAGGAGATCGATTCTGTACCCTCGCCAAAATACTCAATGACCCGGTTGGTGCCGCCCGAGCAGCTCAATATGGCCAGCAGCCGGAGGATAACGTCCTTGGGAGCGGTCCAGCCACTCAGGCTGCCGGTGAGTTTGACGCCGACAATTTTGGGATGGAGCACTTCCCAGGGCAAACCAACCATGACATCAACGGCATCAGCACCGCCGACACCACTGGCAAAGCCGCCGAGGCCGCCGGCGTTGGGGGTGTGGGAGTCGGTGCCCAGCATCATTTGGCCGGGAAATGCGTACTGTTCCAGAACCACCTGGTGGATAATGCCGGCACCCGGTTTCCAGCAGCCGAAACCATACTTCTGGGAGGCTGAGGCCAGGAAGTCGTAAACCTCCTTGTTTTGGATGGTTGCCGTCTCAAGGTCGTTTTTGGCGCCCTTGTGAGCCTGAATAAGGTGGTCGCAATGGACGGTCACCGGTACGGCGGCCTCGTCCTTGTCGGCCAGCATATACTGAAGAATGGCCATCTGGGCCGTGGCATCCTGGAGGGCGACACGGTCTGGGCGGGTTTTGATATAGGAAGAGCCTGGTTCGAGTTCGGCAGATTTGGGATCGTCAAGATGGCCGTAAAGAAGCTTTTCGGCATAGGTGAGGGGACGGCCCAGGCGCTCGCGGATAATGGCAAGGTTCGCCTCCATTTTCTTATAAACCCCTTCAACAAAGTGCGGGGTGGAATCAACAGCACTACTCATTGTTTTTGTTCTCCTTGTGCAAGGCGCTAACGCCTCTTGGTCGATAAAAAAAGTTAACGGATCTGTTCATAAAATTCCTTGAGATCCTTGCCAAGGAATTTCTTAATCTTCTTCAAGTTGCGGCTGTGGGCCGCAAAGATCTGGCCCAGGCCGGCACTGCCCAAGAGCCCGAGGACATGCGGCTCCACCTTTTCCCAGAGATGGCGGCGATAATCGCTCTCAAGGCTCACCAGGCTGCGCGGGTTTTCCAAGCGCTGCCTGAGGAGGCGGGGAAAGGTAAATCGGGTCAGCCAGGCCCAGAATCCCATGACCACAAGGGTGACGCCGGCCAGGGGGAAGGTCAGGTGGAGAAAGCTCGCTTCCCCTTGGAGCAAGGCCTCAAGCAGGCTTACCTCTGGAAAATCAAAAAGGAGCTTGCTCAGCAGGCCGCTGAAGAAAAAGGCCAGGATGGCGGCGACAGCGGCAAGTTTGCTGATGTCGAGCAGCTTTGTCCGCACCTGTTGGCTGAAGTGCGACATGGCCTCACAGGTCAATTGAAGTTCGTTGACCTGGCGGTCAATGTCCTGGAGGATGTGAAAAACGCGAAATTTCGGGGCGGTGAGGATTTTGTTTTTCAGCTGGTCGCGTTCTTGGCTCCAGGGGGTGCTGTCAAGGCCTGAGTTGCCCGACCCGTCAGGGGCACAGGTCAGGAAGATGTGGGGGATATCCTTGCGGCCTGTCATCTGCGACAGGTTCCAGCACAGGGTGCCGTAGGAGCGCACCAGGTCACTGGTAGAGTCGCACTCGTCAATGCGACTCATAACAAAGACCAGGCGGTCTTCGCCGGCACTCTCCGGCAGGGTGTCACGGATGGCGGTATAGGTCTCCTTGATAGTGCCGGCCTTGAGGGGGTCAAACATGAGAACCACCAGGTCGGCAAGTTTGGCAAGATGGGAGATGACCGCCATGTAATTATAGCCACGATCCTTCTCGGTCACCGAATCAAGCATGCCAGGGCTGTCAATAATGGCCATGTCGGTGAGCAGGGGGGTGGCGACCTTTTTAAGCTGCAGGTGGGAGATGAGTTGCTCGCCAAGATCCTTAAGGGCGCTAAAGGGCAGGTTGTCGTCATTAACCAGCGAAGAACCGGGTATTTCCTCACCTGCCTGGTCAGCACCCTCATGGGTGATGATGGTGAATGAGTCATCGGTGGGGGCCTGGCCGGTACGCTGGATGTCTTCGCCGGTCAGTTCGTTAATCAGGGTTGATTTGCCGGAGGAGTAATTGCCGATGAGAAGAACAATAGGCTTCCACTTAAGCAGGGATTCCAGATCACTAAAGTCCCGATTGTACTTGTCAAAAAGCGGGAGCAGAGTTTGGTGAATCCTGTTTTTAAGCAGGTTTTGCAGTTCCTTTTCATCCATGGCAGAGCCTTCCTTATTGCAGAGACGAGGGCCTGGAAATTAAAGGGTCTTTTCGAGGCCGGAAGAGGATTATGTAAACATAACTTTCTACCTCGAACACCTCGGTAAAACAAGGAATTTGATTGGCCAGCTGGGCAGGGAGGGGGATGGTTGGCGACGCTGATCAGGCTGATAATAGGTGAAAAAAGAGCCGGGGGAAGGCTGAACTTCCCCCGGCATCATGAAGAGAGGTGAAGATGGGTAACGTGAGTGAGGTACATGAGAGAGCGCTACCCAGGGATGAAAACGATTTTTAACCTCTGCTACATCTCGGTAACAATACCGTCGAGGGCATCAAAGATGCGCATTTCATGACGGCTTGGTTCAAATTCTGGAGTGAAAGAATTGCGGCGGACGGTCACCTGGCGGATGCGCGGCCCAGGAGAGCTATCGTCGTCACAGGGGGGGATCAGTTTGCTTATATAGGCCTCGCCGCTCATCAGCATGGCCACATGCATGGACTTTGCGTCCCAGGACTCACCTTCGGCAAGGCGAAGGGCAAGACTCTCATCATCTTTAAGGCTTGAAACGAGGAGGGCGCGCTGGTGAACAGCGGCAAGCTGGCGATCGGTCTTGGTGTGGATCCTCTTTTTCATGCCTATCTCCTTGCGATAATACCGTGGTGGCGGTTATCAAGCTGGCTATCTGTCAAGGTTGAATTCTGCACCTTGTATAAAGAGCTTACAGGAGAAAAGTTGTGAAAAAAATGGGTGTAGCGTTTATTTCTGCTTAGGTCTTTGTTTAGCTTTTCTAAGCAGCTTGGCAGGGGTGATAATGATTTAAAAGGCCCTGTTTTTCTGGTACAACATCAGACAGTCGCTAATCTTGTGAAATGACAGGCTGTTTTGTCGCAAGACAGCGTGGCAACCTGTTACGCTCTCGCTTTATAGCCCCAGACCCCTAACTAAATCCGGCAGGCTTTGCCTCTAAAAGCTGGGTTGAGAAAAAAATAAAAAATGTTGGCATACCCGCACATAGACCCTGTTATTTTGCAAATCGGCCCTTTGGCCCTCCATTGGTATGGCCTTATGTATGTTCTCGGCTTCGGCGCCACCTATTTTTTGGTGCGCCGCCAGATTCGTCTCTATGCCATAGATGAATTGGCCCCGTTCTTTGAGAACCTCAATATGACGCTTCTCATCAGCCTTGTCCTCGGTGGCCGCTTGGGCTATGTGTTGTTTTATAATTTTTCCTATTATCTCCACCATCCCCTGCAGATTATCAACACCTTGGCCGGCGGTATGTCTTTTCATGGCGCCCTGTTAGGAGTTCTTGTTGGCGGCGTCTGGTTCTGCCGGCGCCATCAGTTGCAATTTATGAAGATGGCCGACATCTATGTGGCCACCATTCCTGTTGGTCTGGGACTGGGCAGAATAGGCAATTTTATTAACGGCGAGTTGTACGGTCGGGTGACGGACGTGCCATGGGCCATGGTCTTTCCGGGTGGGGGTGCCCTTGGCCGCCA
>JBFFIS010000208.1:0-5199 GCA_041556375.1 Desulfurivibrionaceae bacterium
CCAGCCTTCTCTTCCAGGGTATTAATCTTCACCAGGAAGGCATTTTTGTCTATTTCCGCGATCATTTCCCGAGAGATGGCCGTAGCTGCTAAATCAAGTTCGCCATTTTCTGCCGAGAGCTCAACGACTCTCTCAAAAATCTTCCGGGCTTCTACTTCTTTATTGACAGCCAAGAGAGCCTGGGCCTCCTCAAGACTATTATTGATCTCAGCCTCGTGACGGGCAGTAGTAATCCGGCTGACAACATCATAGTCCGACACCCTGTTTTCCTGGGCAAAACGTAGGGCATGACCATAGGAATCCATGGCTTCTGCCCACCTTCTCTCCTTAAAGAGAAGATCGGCCTGTTTTACCCTGGACCGGAAAGTTGCCCTGCCCTCCTCCTCATAGACAACATACATGGTGTCTCTTATCTGCATGATATATTGCTGAAACTCTTTAATAGCGCCTTGATGGAGGTTTTCATCGGTAAGGGCAACCTGTAAAGCCTTTTGATAGGTGGCCAGGGCATCTGGCCATTTTTGCGCGGCCACACTGTCCTGGGCCTTTTGGCGCAGAGCGGCAATCTGATCGAGCTGCTCCTTGGTGATCTGATCAATGAACTGGCCTTCATGAAGCACTTTACCAAGAAGACCTTGTTGAAATCGGGCCGATTCGTTCATATTGGTGACACAGGCCAAGAGCCTGGCCTTTTCTATTTGCTTGAGAAAGCGAACATTGGCCAAGCGTTCTGCAACCTTAACCATTTCAAGCTTTGCCAGCTGGCATTGTTGCCTGGCAATATAGGAGTTGGCCTGATCCCAATGGGCGTTACCCTGCATGTATGAGTACTGTTCAAAGCCACAGTATATAAAAGGGGTAAGAATAACCATAATGGTCAAAAGGATATTTCTGATCTTCCTTCTCCGCATACTTTTTTGCAGCTTCTTATTAATCCTGGAAATAGCGATATTACTGACGTCAATCTTGGTGGCGGTATCAAGACACTCACGGACTTTCTTCTGCTCTCCCCTCTTGGCTGCCAGCTCTGCATCGCTAAGGCTTTTCTGCAAATTAGCGATGGTGCCCTCGATAAAATCGATATCGTTCTGGACATTAGGAAAATCGGGAACCAGACGTTTTGCCATCTGCAAATTTTCAAGGGCCTTAGGATAGGCAGCCTTCTTTAACAGCCTGTTAATTTCCTTGGTAAGGGCACGGGCCTTGTTCACCTTGGTCTCAAGCTCATTAAAGAGATTATGCTTATTGGGGATAGGGGTGTTGGGAGGAAGATTTTTCATAAACTCGTAACTTGCAAAAATCCTGTTTGAGCCTATGAGAGCCATCAGATGCTGCAGATATTGATCAACCATTACGAGCCTCCCAAGCAAAGAAAGATAGAAATCACCACTTATATAGCGAGAATTTAAATCTTCAGGGGAAGAGTCTCAATCGGCGCAGCGTTTAAAGATAACCTAGGTGAAATGCTTAGATGGCTACTGCTATATTTTTTATTAAAAAAATCAGCAAATTAGAAAAAAAGACAACTGGGCAAACTTCTTATTTTTTTAACTCAGGGAAAAATTTCATGGCTAGCTGGGCGACATTGTCGGCAGCCCCTCCCTGCCCCAGGGCATCTTTGACCTCGGCCAGTTTAGTCGTCATTACTGCGTGGGCCTGACTGCCAGGCCAAAGTTGTTGCAGGGATGTGGCGATGTTCTCAGCAGTTGCCTCATCCTGCAAGAGCTCAGGTACCACCGCCTCACCGGCAACAAGATTGACCAGAGAGGCGAAATCCACCTTGATAAAACGTCTTCCCAGGAAATAGGTCATGGCGGAGAGTCGATAGGAAACGAGCATGGGTATCTGCAAGAGGGCAAGCTCAAGGGTGACGGTGCCAGAGGCCGCCATCACAAGATCACAGGCAGCCATAAGATCATAGCGATCCCCCTCAACGACATGAATATCAAGCGCATAGTCATTAAGGCCGTGCGTTTCAAGGTCCTCCCTGCTCAAGGTAGGGGCCAGGGGCAAGAGAAAGGTGGTCTCGGGGTGCACCTCTTGCAAACGGCTTGCTGCCTGCAGAAAAATAGGCAACATGGTGGCAATCTCCTTGCGGCGACTTCCCGGCATGATGCCGACAATATTTTTCGAGGCCGCGATACCATGTTTGGCCAAGAAGGCCTCTTTGCCCAAGGGTGCCTTAACGTGGTCTGCCAAGGGGTGGCCAACATAGTTTACCGCCAATCCATGGCGGCCATAGAAATCCTTCTCAAAGGGCAGAATAACCGCCATCTGATCAACAAGCCTCCGTATTTTTTTTACCCGGCCACTCCGCCAGGCCCAGACCTGGGGGCTGATGTAGTAGAAAACAGGAATATTGAGACGGCGGGCCTTTTTGGCCAGCATCAGGTTGAAATCGGGGTAATCAATGAGGATAAGAAGCTGCGGCCTTCTGTCTTTGAGGGCTTGGTGCAGGACATTCTGGGCTGAGAATATGGCACCCAGATGGGCGAGAACCTCCATAATGCCAACCACAGCCATATCGGCCGCATCAACCAAGATCTCCATACCAGCCTGGCGCAAGGCCTCGCCACCCATGCCATAGGCCTGAAGGTCGGGAAGTCGCTGCTGCAAGGCGTGGAGAACACGGGCACCATGCATATCTCCGGAGACCTCACCGGAAACAATCATGATTTGTGGTTGTGGGGTATCAGCCATTTATAAATTGTGGGCAGCTTGATGTTGTTTCATCTCGTCGATGAGCTGCAGGGCTATGGCCAAGGCCTGCCTGCCCTCAACGCCACTGACTTTCGGTTGCTGGCGGGTCTGGACAGCATCGATAAAATGCAGGAGTTCAGCCTTCAAGGCATCACCCTGTTTAGGAAAGGGTAAATGGGTTGCCTCTTGCTCCGGGTACCCATCTGCTGTTGTCGTGCCACTTCGTTCGATGACGGTGATGTCCTTATTGCCGTAATCAACGATGAGAGAGCTCTTCTTCTGATGGATAACGAGCTGGCGGACATTACTCTGGGCAATCCTGCTGGCAGTAACCGTTGCCGTACAGCCGTTTTCAAAGAGGAGCTGGGCGGTGGCCACATCAGTTGAAGTGGTAACCACAGGAACGCCCACGGTGCGAATGGCCTCCAGAGGTGACTTGACGATGCTGAGAATAATGTCGATATCATGAATCATCAGATCCAGAACGACATCAACATCATTGCCACGGGGATTAAACTGATGGACCCGCTGTGACTCGATATATATAGGGTTGTCCAGGTAATGGTCCAGGGCCATGACACCGGGATTAAAACGCTCCAAATGACCAACCTGTAAAATGCAGCCCTTTTGAGCCGCTAAGGCAACAAGCTCATCAGCCTCTTCAAGGGTAACGGTGATCGGCTTTTCCATCATGACATCAAGGCCCGCCTCCAAGCAGGCCATGCCAACGGCATGATGAAAGGTGGTGGGTGTGACAACGCTCACCGCCTCGGCCAGGGAAATAAGCTCATGATAATCACCAAAGGCCTTGGTCTGACATTGCGCGGCAATTTCCTCGGCCCGGGCAAAGTCCTTATCAAAAACGCCGACAAGCTCGACATGCTCCATAGACGCATACTTCTGGGCATGGAAATTGCCAAGATACCCAACGCCTATAACACCTACTTTAATTTTTTTCATGGGATACCACGCAAGGGCTTCTGGCTAGGAATCAGACAGAGGTTCAGTTTTTTCGAGTAAGACAACAACCTCGTCAAACAACTCCCTGATAAAGGAGGTGAAGCGAGAAAGTGTTTCCTGGGGACCAGATTCCTTGACGGCATTTTCGAGAAAGGCGTCAGCGAGCTTGGTGTAGATATGGTGGGCATCGTCACTGCTGCTTTTTTTAAAGATATGGAAATAATGGCGAAAACGCTCTTCGAAAATCTTTTTAATCATGGCGACCAGGGCCTCTTTTTTGTCCGCTGAAGGCTCTTCAGCTTGGGCAGCGACAATACGTTGGACAATACCATCTATCATGGTCCCATGAAAATCTTCAACAACAACACCCAAATCCTCAGAGGCTTCCTTTTGGTTTAAAAAGGCGATGGTGGCCAAGAAAATAGCAAAAACATCAAACTCGTTGACGGAAAACTCGGCATCGGCAAAATCTTCATTATTAAAAAAATAAAGTAATCTCGAGGAGATAAAATCATGGGCCGCGATCAGGGGCTGAAAAACATGTTCAGAGGATGGAGACATAGAGATAAGACCAAGGCTTAGACGAGGAGATCATCCTCTTCAGGTTTATGGAGACGCTTAAGTTTTTCCGGCTTCCATGGGGCAAGGGCGAAGGCCAGAGCCACGCCAAAGCAAGCAAGCATGGCACCGCCGCCAAAAAGCATGAGTTGGTCGGATGAGTAGCCGCCATAATTTTCGGCGCGATCGACCTTGACGGCAAAATAGACAAGAACGATCAAAATAGCCGGAGTGATAAATTTTATGCAAATATCCCAAATAGCGGGGATATTACTGCCCGATTCAGCAAAATGGCGATGGAGAACCACGGTCTTCAGCACCCAGCCAACCAGAAGACACTCTAACAGTCCACCGACGACAAGACCATAATTTGTTATAAAATGGTCTGCAATATCAAGAACATAAAGGCCACCCTGGGTGGTAAAGATCAGACTACCCAAGAAACCGACAGCGCAGACCACAGTCACCACCATTTTCCGGGGCCAGTCAAACTTATCGGTAAAGGAGCAGGTAAAGGCCTCGATCAACGACACCCCAGAGGTCAGACCGGCAATCACCAGAATTAAAAAGAACATCATGCCAAAGAGGACATTAAGGCTGGGTAGCAGAGAAATGGCCTTTGGATAGACAACAAAGGCGAGCTGGGGGCCACCCTTGATGGCCTCATCAAAGGGCACCCCCTGACTCTGGGCCATGAAGCCGACAATGCCGAAGACGGCAAGACCGGCGATCAGCGAATAGGCACAGTTTACCACGCAGGTGACCAGGGCGTTCTGGCCGATATTGGTTCGTTCCGGCAGATAGCTGGCATAAGTAATCATGATACCGAAGCCCAGAGACAGGGTGAAGAAGATCTGGCCAAAGGCTGCCACCCATGTCTTAATGGCCTGGCTGCGCAGGGCCGGATCAACAGCAAAGATATTAATCCGGGACCAGTCAGCAGAGAGATAATTGTTCATTATCGCCTCAGTGGCGCCATCG
>JBFFIS010000209.1:0-5193 GCA_041556375.1 Desulfurivibrionaceae bacterium
CATTTTCAGCATGAACACCTGTCGAGACGCAAAAATTCCCTGGAGATGCGAGCAATTTTCTGTCATTTTATGAGGCCAACCACAAATCAGGAGCCATGCATGAAGATTAAAACCAATGAAGATCAGCTCGTCTGCCAATCGGTGATCGGCGAGATCACCTCGCCTTTGGGCGGCATCAACCCGTACCGGATCAACCCTGATGGCCACTCGGACATCTATCCGGGGGTGGGCGGCATCACCTATAATGTCAGGATTGGCGATAAGGCCTGCGGCCTGTTTGCCGACCATGTTGAGCCCGGCGTTTCCATTTCCAATTTCACCCAGTTTGCCGGCCAGGCCGGACCAAACCGAGCCCTCAACCTCTTTTCCTGTGTGGGCAACGAGGCCACCGTGGTCTCCGGTGAGGCCAAGGGCGCTACCGGGCGAGTCACCGGCAAGCATGGCGGTATCGACCATGTGTTGGTTGATTTTGCCCCCAAGGTCATGGAGCAGATGGTCATCGGCGACAAGATCCAGATAAAAGCTTTCGGTTGCGGACTCGGCCTGGCCGATCACCCTGACATCAAGCTGCTGAACATGGACCCTGCCCTCTTTAAGGCCCTGGGAATAAAGGCCGCCAAGGGTGGTCGACTTGAGGTCCCTGTCACCCATACCATTCCCGCCAAAATCATGGGATCAGGCATTGGCCATAGCCACTCAAATTCCGGCGATTACGACATCCAGCTCTTTGACAAACCGACCGTTGACGAGTATGGTCTTGACGACTTACGCTTGGGTGATTTTGTCGCTATTATGGATGCCGACGCTACCTATGGCAGGATCTACAAAACAGGCGGCGTGGTCATCGCCATTATTGTTCATTCCGACTGCGTTCTGGCCGGACACGGACCGGGCGCCATGGTTGCCATGGCCTCCAAGGATGGCCTGATTATTCCCAAAATAGATGCCAAGGCCAACCTGAGCAGATACTTTAAAAAACTTTAATCTTCATCTGAGAAAAAAATTATGGACGACAGACAGCGTCTCAAGGAGATTCTCCTTGAAAAATCATACCGCCAGGGCACCTTTACCCTTTCTTCAGGCCGGGAATCAGATTTTTATATCGACGTCAAACAGACCAGCCTCGATGCCGAAGGCGCCCTGCTCTGTGGCAAGCTGATCTTTGAGCTCATCACCAAGCATCCCGAAGAGATTGGTGCAGTGGGCGGCATGACCTTAGGGGCCGACCCGCTGGTAACGGCGGCATCCATTGCCAGCTTCCTTGACGGCAATCATCCCATCCCCGCTTTCATCGTCAGAAAAGAGGCCAAGGGCCACGGCACCGGCCAGTTTCTCGAGGGCCAAAAGAATATGCCGGCCGGCTGCAAGGTAACACTGCTTGAAGACGTGGTCACCACCGGCGGCACCCTTCTTCAGGTCGTTGAGCGCGTAGAGGCCCAAGGTTTCAAGGTGGCCCAGATCATCACGGTGGTCGACCGTGAGGAAGGAGGGGCTGAAACCCTCGCTGAACACGGTTTTTCCCTGGAGTCCATCTTCACCCGCAGCCAACTTCTGGCCGACTAAGCAGTGGTCAGAAGGGGTAATTTTACAAAAAAAATGATGTAAGGTTGTAATGTAATGAAGTGCCGTGAATGCGACGGAAAATTAGAAGTGGCAAGGGCCTGTCGACGGGTCCGAATGCGCTGTACTGCCTGTGGCAAGGAATACCACATTCACGAGGTGGCTGCGGATCTTGACGACAAGACCGTGGCCATCCTGGAGCGCTATACCGCCATTATTTATGACTAGCACCCACCCTTGGCACGGAATCTACGAGGGTGGGCCTAAGCTCCGGAGGATACCCAGGGTATCCTTAAGATTTTCCCAGCGCTCAACAGAAAAGCTCACCGAAGCCACCCCGGCAAAAGGCTTAAGGCGCTCTAACAGGTAGTCATAGGCCTGATCGAACTTGCCATCATCGGCACGATAGATGGTGAGGGCCCGAAGCCCCCCCTTCTTACTGACCTGAAAATAGGGTCCTGTCTTCTTAATATAGGAAGGCAGCTTGTCAAACTTGCTGTAAATCTGCGCCACCTGCTTAACATCTTTCATCTGGCAGGAAAGTTGACCAACGAGAACCATAATTTCCTAACGGGAAGGGATTTAATTACAAGGGATTATTTCTACCACCTAAGTGATATACCGGTAGAGTAACTGCCGCCAAGCCTGAGGAACCAACCCCCTTTTTTTCTACCACTCCAGACGAAAATTATTGTCCAAAGCACTCACCTTGGCAAGCTTCACCTTGACCGTGTCCCCTGACTCAACATGGGCCGCCGGATTGTGAGGCAAATCCCCCTCCAGGAGAATATCGGTGAGCACCACCTGTACCCGCCGGGCCTGGACATCAAGAACCAGGGCATCCATGGAATTCCCCACGCCGACACTCTCCTCAAGATAGCGCAGCAACCAGTAGCGGTGACGCTGGCTCCGCACCCGATTTGCCCGGCCAAGGCCATGGAGAATGTTGCCGACAAAACCCTTGCAGTCCTTTTCGCTAAAAGGCGTGCCCTTTCGACTGATAATACCGGCAAGCTGATGCTGCATAACCAAATCGAGAAAGCGGCGAATGGGCGAGGTGACCGTGGTATAACAATCGGCGCCAATACCGCTGTGCGACTTGGCCATGGTCATAAGATGACCGCGGGACAGGCAGCGGCGCTGGCGGAAATTAAGAAAGAGGTCGCGCTGCAAGCCCTCAAACAGACGTTGGCGGGGCGGGTCCTGACTACGATAAAGTCCGGGCTCCATCCGGCTCGAGACATACTGGGCGCCGAGAACATTAGCCAGCACCATAAATTCGGCCACCAGGGTGCGAGACAGGCTGTCTGAATCGGCCAGACTCACCGTCACCTTGTCATTGACGCGGATATTGACATCCGGAACCGGCATAACCACAGCGCCGGCGGCCACCCGCCGCTCCAGGAGCTTCTGACCAAGATCGGTGAGAATCACAACCTCCTCATCGCTGTTGTGCTCGGCCATCTCCAGGGCCTCAATATAACTGAGTCGCCGTTTGACATTAACCACACTGCGAACAATACGGGAATGAACAACCTCACCTGCCGGAGTCAACTCTACCAGGGTGGAAATGGCCGGACGATCAACACCGGCAATAAGACTGCAACTATTCTCCGACAGACTGTGGGGCAGCATGGATATCTGCCTGTCCGCCATGTAGAGTGAGGTTGCCCGCTCACGAGCCGTATCAAAAAGCAGATCGCCGGGACGGACATAATGACTGACATCGGCGATATGGATGCCCACCAGATAATTATCACCCTTTTTCTCCAGGTGGAGGGCATCATCAAGATCGCGGGTAGAGACGGCATCAATGGTGAGCAAGGGTTTATCGCGCAAATCCAGGCGGCCCTCATCAAAGAAATCCCGGCGCTGTTCTTGGACTGCCAGAGCTTCCGCCTCTTCTGCCTCAGAAAAATCAGTGGGCAGATCGGATTTTAACAGGGGAATATTTTCATCCTTATGCCAGACACCGGCTCTGACCAAAATAGTGTAGGAATCGTGGGGACGGCCGAGGTTGGCTCTTTTTAAAAGCTCCCGGGAGGTTGCAGCCTCAGTGGCATCATTGCCCTGGAGATAGAAGTCCTCGACCATTTCCAAACAGTGCTGGCGGTCCGGCCACTGATAGGCCCCGTCGCCCTCATAGATTGCCCGCAGCCCTTGTGCTCCCTGCTCTAGGAGTTCCTTCTTTTCCTGCTCCTTCTGGGCCATGATCTGCAGCTGCTCCACCACCTCTTCTGAGTGGACCAGCACCTTGCCTTCTTTATATTTGAAGTAAAATTTATCGGCAAAGACGCAGCGCAGAAAGGCGGCAACATGATCATCCGAGGCATTTTCGGCAAAGGCCAGTTCGGCAAAAAAATGGGCTGGAAAAGCGTCTTGGTCCTCACTGACGGCAAGCTCCCAGATATCGCGAAGGCTAATAGGCTCCATCATGGCCTGGCGCCGGGCCGAGGTATCCTGAAGCAGGGCCATGGCGCTTTCACGGCTGTCGGCGCTGAACTTGTTATCGGTAACATGGATAATGCGGGCGGCAGGCAGCTTCATTTCCCGGCCATTTTGATTAATAACCCGTAAACGCTTGCCCTCCTCGCCCTGGACCAGGGCACAGATAAATCGACCCTGATCAACATATTCGACAATTTTTCCCAGCACGTTCTTCCCGTTCACTTGTTTTCAGATGGTTAGTGACAACGCAAGGTCGTCATAACAGAGTGGCCCACACGCTTGCGGGACATGGTGACAAATGGTACTTTGGCTCAAGAAATCAGGATGTACCAACTATCTTCCCCTTTGTCACTGTGAATCCACCCATGAATAGCCTTGAAGAAAATGTCAAAACCGGGGTCGTTGCCCTGGTGGGGCCGCCCAATGTCGGCAAATCAACCCTGCTCAACACCCTGCTCGGCCAAAAGATATCCATTGTCTCTCCCAAGGCCCAGACCACCCGCAACCGAATCATGGGCATCGTTAATGGTGATGGCTACCAAATTCTCATGCTCGACACCCCTGGTATCCACCAGGCCGAATCGCCACTGAATAAAGAGATGGTGAAGATAGCCCTGGACTCACTACATGACGTCGAAGTCATTGTCTTTATGATTGACGTCACCTACCCGCTTCCAGAACGGCTGACCAGCGCCAGGCAGGTCCTGGAAAAAACCGGCAAGCCGGTCATCCTGCTGATCAACAAAATCGATCTGATTGCCAAGGAGGCACTTTTCCCTATCCTGGAGGCCTATAACGCCCTGTTCCCCTTCCAGGCCATGCTACCCATATCGGCCCTGAAGGCAAATGGCTGCGAGGAGCTCATCGCCGAGCTCCTCAAACTACTCCCCGTCCGGCCACGCCAGTACCCCGAAGACGTCCCCACCGATGTCACCGAGCGCTTTATTGTCAGCGAACTGATCAGGGAAAAAATCTTTCGCCTCACCCACCAGGAGATTCCCTACTCAACAGCGGTGGTCATCGACAGCTTTAAGGAAGAAAGAGACAGGGTGGTGATCCATGCCACCATCCAGCTTGAACGGAGTTCTCAGAAAGGAATTATTATCGGCAAGCAGGGAAAAATGCTGGCCCGCATCGGACGTGAGGCCAGAAAAGATATGGAAGAGCTCCTGGGTACTAATGTGG
>JBFFIS010000210.1:0-5175 GCA_041556375.1 Desulfurivibrionaceae bacterium
ACCATCATGGTCCAGGGTGCCAATATTGTCCTGGCCGTCCTGATTTCCCAGGTCCTGGCCTATTTTGGCGGCATCACCTCTTTTTTCATGGTCTATGGGGCCGGGGTGGCGATCGGCCTGGTCAGTGTCGGCATGCTTGTTTTTATGCCTGGCGGCAGGGTGGTCCCCAAGGTGGCCGGCCGTGAAAGGCGCTATGAGTCCTTTTACACGGCCTGGGCCGACAAACCGTACCGCCATTTCATCATGGTGATATCGCTGGCCCTGTCGTCGCTGATGTGGGTGGGAAGTGCGTCTATCATGTACCTCCGCGATATTATGCACTTTGCGGACGGCAAGATTATGCTTATTACGGCCATCGGTGGTGTTGCCGTGGCCCTGTCGGTGCGCTCCTGGTCAAATCGGGCCGAAAAGCAGGGCAATAACCGGGTCATGGCCATGATGCTGCTCTTGCATGCGGCCTCAGCCATCTGCTGGTTTTTCCTGCAGCCAGGCACTCGGTTTGCTACAGCTCTTGCCGTGCTGGCCCTGGTGGGCAGCATGATGTTTAGTATCAGCCTCTTTGCCGTGGCCGCACGGACCATGCTCGGCCGGGTAAAAGACGAGGGCAAGATCGGCTACACCTCCCTGTGGATCATCGGCGTTTCCCTGGCCAATGGCATCCCGCCCATTTTGGCCGGTCAGCTCATTGATCATTTCGGCGTCCTTGGTTTCCGCCTCTGTTTTGCCATTTCAATCCTCCTGGGCGTTGCCATGTCAGTGCTGCTGAAGAATCTGCCGGAAGAAGGGGTTCTGCCGGATCTGCCCTATTTGGATGTCCTGGTCAGGCCGCTGCAGCCGGTGCGCTGGATGGGACGGATGGTCTGGGTATCGTTAGGCTTTAAGACGCAGCCCGGCGGGCCAAGCAAAGAAACGGCGGAAGAGGAGGTCGGGGAGAACTAATGTGTGGGAAGTTGCAGCCCCGGCAAGCTGGGGCGAGGGAATCAGCTTTTGGTGGCGGGTCGCGCTGTTTTCTCCTCTTTTTTCTGGCGGTCGGCCGAGGGCAGGCGCAGATCCATGGTCATGCCCTGGGTGGAGAGGATAAGCATCCGCGGTTCATCTTCGATGCGCACCGGCTGGGGTAGGATGCGCTGCTTAAGGAGAGTCTGCACCTGTCTGGTGGTCAGCTCCACGCCTTTGCACTCCGGTTCAAGGACAAAAGGGCAGCCTTCCTGCCAGGCCGAGCAGCCGTAGGCCCTCTTGCCTTTAACAACCTCTTGGCCGCAGAGGGGGCAGCTGGCCCAGTGGTCGTTGTCTGACCTGGCACTCGAGCTGTTGTTGATCAGGCCGCGGATGTAGTCGCCAATACCGGCCATGAAGGTATCGGGATCAAGCTGGCTGCGCTCGATTTTTTTAAGTTTTTCCTCCCACTCGCCGGTCATCTCCGGTGATTTCAGCAAGGGGTCCTGGATCAGGGCAATAAGGCAGCGCCCCATATCGGTGCAGCGCAGCTGTTTTTTCTCACGCCGGATATAATTGCGGCGCAGCAGGGTCTCGATGATCGCTGCCCGGGTGGCCGGAGTACCGATGCCGCGTTCCTTGAGGGCCTCGCGCAGGGAGTCATCGTCAACGAATTTGCCGGCCGCCTCCATGGCGCCGAGCAGGGAGTTTTCTGTGAAATGGCTGGGAGGTTTGGTCTTGCCTTCATGGAGGTAGGGCTCATGGGGGCCGCTTTCCCCTTGTTCAAAGGCGGGCAGGGTCTGATCGCCGGCCGTGCCCAGGCCCTGTTTCTTCTTCTGGAAGAGGACGGTCCAGCCCGGCTCGACAACCTGGGTGCCCTTGGCCTGGAACTTAACCTCGTTACTGACCCCGTCCACCGTGGTGATTTTTTTGATACAGACCGGGTAGAAGGCGGCGATGAACTGGGTGGTGATGGCGTCGTACACCAGCTCTTCGTGGGCGCCGATTCGTTGCGGCCTGACACCGGTAGGGATAATGGCGTGGTGATCGGTGACCTTGGTGTCGTCGATGATGCGTTTAGTAAAGGGCAGTTTGGCCAGGTCGAGGGCGGCGATGTCGTCAGGTCGGATGGCCTTGAGCTGGTTCATGATTTTGGGGATACGCGGCTTCATGTCCTGGCTCAGGTAGCGCGAATCGGTACGGGGATAGGTGACCAGCTTTTTCTCGTAGAGATTCTGGGTGGCGGCCAGGGTGTCGGCCGCTGACAGGCCGTGCAGCTTATTGACCTCGCGCTGCAGGGTGGTGAGGTCAAAGAGCTGGGGCGGCTGCTCCTTTTTGTCCTTGCCGCTTACCTTGCTGATCGTCAAGGGCTCGCCGCTGACCTTGTCGAGCAGGGCCTGGGCCTTTTCCGTTTTGTCAAAGCGTTTGCCCCGGTATCTGAAGACCACGTCGCGATAACGGCTGTTAAGCTCCCAGAAGGTCTGGGGCCTAAACTGGCTGATGGTGTCGTCTCGTTCAACGATCATGGCCAGCACCGGGGTCTGGACCCGGCCGATACTCCACAGCACCCGGTCGTTGCCGCCGCCGATCCGCCCGTGCTTGACCGTGTAGTAGCGCGTCGAGTTAAGGCCGACAATCCAGTCCGACTCGCTGCGGCAGCGGGCCGCGGCATAGAGGGCGTCGTAGTCGTGACCGTCTTTCAGGTCGCTAAAGGCCTCCTTGATGGCGTCCGGGGTCAGCGAGTTGAGCCAGAGGCGGCGAATGGGCTTGTCCTCGCAGCCTGCCTGGGCCAGGATGTAGCGGAAGATGAGCTCGCCCTCGCGACCGGCATCAGTGGCACAGACAATCTCTTCGGCCTGCTGGCATAACGACTCGATAATGTGGAACTGCTCGTCGACGCCGCGGTTTTTGATCAGGGTGAGCTTGAACTCCTCGGGCACAAAGGGCAGGGTGTCCAGGGACCAGCGCTTGAGGGCCGGGTCATACTCGCCGGGCTCCTGCAGGGTAACGAGATGGCCGAAGGCCCAGGTGATGGCACAACCACGGCCCTCGATATAGCCCTTCTTCTTGCCGGTGATATCAAGAACAGCGGCAATGTCGCGGGCTACAGACGGTTTTTCGGCAATAATTACCTTCATGAAACGATCTTCTCGTGGTCTTTGCTTTGGTCTCTTCCTGAGAGAAGGGCCGCGGAGGATGACAAGCGGCACTGTAATCTAAACTTAATTAGGGACTGACGCAAGCGCCCTAGGCGATGGCCGTGGGGCTTGGCTGATTTAAGGAAAGAATAAAATCCGCAGCAGTCATCTCTGGATTTGGGTCGTTAGGCCTTGACCTTAGAGCTGCTCTTCATCTTTTGTCACCGCCACCACAGACTCGGTTTCTTTGAGGCGGATGAGGATGGCCAGGGGGATGGTGAGCACGGCCAGCAGGGCCAGCCTGAAGGCGAGGCTGTCAAGGCTGAAAAGGGAAATGGCGGCCACCACTACGACCATGGTAATGGCGATCAGCTTGGCGCGGCGAGGGATGGACCGGCTCTCCTCCCAGTTTGTGATCAGGGGTCCGAAGAATCGGTTGTTCAGGAGCCAGGCGTGCAGTCGCGGCGATGATCTGGCAAAGCAGGCGGCGGCCAGGAGTAGAAAGGGTGTGGTGGGCAGGCCGGGCAGGGCAATGCCCAGGCCGGCAGCAATCAGGCAGAGCAGGCCGAGGACCAAGAAGAAAATTCGGCTCAGGGGGTTTTGGTTTGCGGCGGCCACGGCATAATCCCCTTAGAGTTTTTTTACTTTCTCGCCGATCAGGGTGGCCTTGTCGCAATGGGCTCCTTCGCGGGGATTGCAGTCGAGGAGGATGCTCATCACCTTGTCGGCCATTCTGTCGCAACCGGCATCTTCCAACCGGGCCAGGAGGTCGGACATCAGCTTGTTAAACTCCAGGCATTTTTTATAGTCGGAGGAGGCGCGGAGATGCAAGTTTGCCGCCTTCTCCAGGTCTTTTTGGATATCTTCAGGGATTGTTTCAGCCATGGGCTCAGTTTTTTTATGCTATGGAAAACGAAAGGGCACAGTTTCTAAATTAACCAGTTAACGGTGAACCGCTATAATAATTTAATGCCAAGGGCCATAAAAAAACATAAAAAGGGGGCAGCACTCTTGAACTCCCTTTAAGATGAGATGTGATAATCACAAAAAAGAGGGGAGTCTTGGCGAGCATTTTTTTATGTTCAATGCCGACCTCAATAAAAGGCTCCAAAACTAAGAGTTCCGGCGCTGCAAGCATTGGCAACTGAAAAGAGACTATGACTGACAACAAGATCATTGAATTAACCCCGTTTCGCGCCGATCTGACCCGTGCTCTGGCCCGCCGGGGTGAGCGCCTGCTGGCCTCTGCCGACCTGGCCGGTGAGGTCGCCAGCCTCGAACCCCTGGAGGCCTATTATGTCGTCAGGGAGATCGGCCTGGGCCAGGCTCTGCCCGTTCTTCTGGAACTCAGTGAAGAACAGTTGGAGGCCTGTGTCGATCTCGATTGCTGGAGCCGCCACGACTTTGCCGTTGACAGTCTGGATGAATGGCTGACGGCCTTTGCCCTTGCCGGCCCCGAGGCCCTGGCACGCTCTTTTTTCTCCCTGGATTATGTGGTGCAGCTTCTCTTCCTGGCCCAAACGGTCACGGTCTATGATCCTGATAGCGATGATATTCCGCCCCAAGACAATGAGGAGGACAATGAGCCGGCCCGGGCCATGACCCCGGATGGCTTCTATCTCCTCGAGTTGAAGACCGAACTCCCCCTGAAGGTTCATCCCTTTTCGGTGTTGGATGCCCTGTACCAATACGACTTAACCGCGACCCACCAACTGTTGAGCGAGGTCCGTGTCGAACTGCCCACGCAGATCGAGGAAGAGGCCCTGCGCTTCCGCAATGGCCGCATGGAGGATATCGGCTTTGTCACACCGGACGAGGCTGCCACGCTCTTCTCCCAGCCGGCCAGTCGCCAGCCCGTGCCCCGGCCCCAGAGGCCTTTGGATAATGCCTTTTCCAAGGTGCCGTCCGTGTATGCCAAGCCTTTAACCAAGTCCACCCTGTTGCAGCAGGCCATGGCCCTGATTACAGACCAGGAATTTTTGTCTCGTCTGGAGCAGGAGATCGTCTGGGCCATCAACAGTGCGATCATCGCCTATGGCGAAAAAACCCAGGATATCAAGCAGATCTCTGACATTGCTGAGCGGGTGCGGGACACCATTTC
>JBFFIS010000211.1:0-5121 GCA_041556375.1 Desulfurivibrionaceae bacterium
CCCAAGGAGATTACAATGTTTCACCATAAAAAAAATCTTACCATACTCTTCATTTGTGCCCTGCTGCTCCTGGCCATGGCCGGCCTGGCTGAATCTGCCGAGGATGAGCATGAGCATGGCCCGGCAGACTCAGTGTGGACCTGTTCTATGCATCCTCAGATCCAGCTGCCGGAATTCGGGCAATGCCCCATCTGTTTTATGGATCTGATCGAGGTGGCGAAGGATGACAGCAGCGGCAGCCGCCAGAGCCTGCGCCAGATCAGTTTTGATGACAGGGCCCGTAAGCTCGCCCAAGTGGCGGTGGTACCCGTCATCCGTGGCGCTAGCGGGGTAGAGACGCGTATGGTGGGCAAGGTGGACTATGATGAGACGCGCCTGGGCACCATTACGGCCTGGGTGGCTGGCCGCATCGACACCCTCCATGTCGATTATACCGGCTCGCGGGTCGAAAAAGGCCAGGCCATGGCCGAGATTTACAGCCCGGAATTGCTCGCCGCCCAGGCCGAACTCATCCAGGCCACCCAGGCGGTGGCCACAATGAGAAACAGCAGTTCCGCCATTCTCAAAAATACCGTGTTGCGTACCGAGCAGGCGGCTCGTGACAAGCTGCGTCTCCTGGGGCTGACCAGTGAGCAGATTGCCGAAGTTGTTGACCGCGGTGAAACCATCGACCATGTAACCCTCCTGGCTCCGATGAGCGGCATTGTTATTAAGAAAAATGTCTTTGAGGGCATGTATGTCAAGACCGGTGCCCCGATCTATACCATTGCTGATCTTGCTCAACTGTGGGTGGTGTTGGAGGCCTACGAGTCAGACCTGCAGGGTATCAGTCTCGGCCAACAGGTGAGCTTTAACGTCGAGGCCTTTCCCGGTCAGAGCTTCCAGGGCCAGGTCTCCTATGTTGATCCCCTGGTCAATGATAAGACCAGGACCATCCGCGTTCGCCTTAATGTCAATAATGAACGTGGTCTCCTCAAACCCGGCATGTTCGTCCGAGCCCAGGCCCGTGAGTTGGCGCCGCTTGCTGAGGGTGGTCTGCCGCTGCTCATCCCGGTGTCGGCACCGCTCATTACCGGCAAGCGGGCCCTGGTTTATGTGCAGGTGCCTGAGCAAGAGGGGGTCTATATGGGCAAGGAGATTATCCTTGGGCCACGAAGGGGTAATTTTTATGAGGTGAAAAGAGGCCTTACTGAAGGAGAGCTTGTGGTCAGTGCCGGTAATTTTAAGATTGATTCCGCCATCCAGCTCCAGGCCCGGCCATCGATGATGAACCCTTTTTTGGCCGCTGCAGGAGCTGCCAGCAAAGAGGACTTGCCGGAACTTTTTACCTCTAAACTTAAGGGTCTCAACAAGGTGTTTACCAAGCTGTCGGCCCAGATCCATCAGGATAACGAAGAAGCCTTGGCGCCCTTGCTGCAGGCCTTTCAGACTCGTTTGCAGGAAATGGCTGCCGCCAGTCTTGATGGGCAGGAGAAGCTGATCTGGCAGGAGATGGCTATGCTGCTGAGCGGCGATGTCATTCTTCTGCAGGAGGCCTCGGATCGCGGCGAGCGTGATCGCCTGTACGCAGCCATGGCCGAGCATTTCCAACGCCTGCGCCGCCACTATGATGTGCCGGAGGACGATGATGCCAGCGGCCCCCAGGAGGTTCAGTTGGCCGTGGGGCGGTTGGTAAATGACTATTTTCTGTTGCAGAAGGCCCTGGCCGCCGACGATCTCGCAGGAGCCCAAAAGGCGGTGGCCCAAATTGAGAAAACGTTGACGGATGTATCACCTCTTATCGGAGCACCGCTAGTGAAGAAGCTTGGTGACGCCGGGCAGGCCTTAGGGGCAGGGGGCGATCTGGCCGCGATCCGCAGCGCCTTCTATCCCTTGAGTCAGTCCCTGAGCCAGGCCGTGGCCGAGGTGGGTGCCCGCGGCGCCGGTTCGATTTATGAACAGTTTTGCCCCATGGCCTTTGGCAATACCGGGGCCACCTGGCTTGCCGGCAATGAGGAGATCAACAACCCCTATTTCGGCGCTATGATGTTGCGGTGCGGTGAGGTGAAGAAACAGTTGCATGACGAGCTTTAGGCCTATGAGAGCAGCTGCATTGCCTTTACCCTGTCTTACGTCCCAAGGAAGAGGGACAGGGTGAAGGGGAGGATTGACTCTTGCTGGCCTGTTAGCTGGTCAGTTTTTACGAATTGTCGCAAGGTAGTTATTAAAATATATGAATAACGACGACCAACAACTTCCCAAGGCCACCTCCATGGTGGGCCATATCGTCCGCTTTTGCCTGCTTAATAAGCTGGTCATTGGCCTGATTCTGTTGGCTGTCACCGGCTGGGGGCTGATGGTGGCCCCCTTTAATCTGCAGTTGGCCGGTTTGCCCCGTGATCCGGTGCCGGTGGATGCCATCCCCGATATCGGCGAGAACCAGCAGATCGTCTTTACCAAGTGGCAGGGCCGCTCTCCCCAGGATGTAGAAGACCAGGTGACCTATCCGCTCACCGTCTCTCTCCTTGGCCTGCCCGGCGTCAAGACAGTGCGCTCCTACTCCATGTTCGGCTTCTCCTCCATCTATGTCATTTTTGATGATTCGGTGGAGTTTTACTGGTCGCGGACCCGTCTTCTTGAAAAATTGGCCAGCCTGCCCCAGGGTACCTTGCCGGATGGCCTGCGCCCGGTTCTTGGTCCTGACGCCACCGGCCTCGGCCAGATTTTCTGGTACACCTTGGAGGGCCGCGATAGCCAAGGCAACCCCACCGGCGGCTGGGATCTTGATGAGCTCCGTTCGGTGCAGGACTGGTACGTGCGCTACGCCCTGATGGGGGTGGCCGGCATCTCTGAGGTGGCCTCCATCGGCGGTTTTGTCAAGGAGTACCAGATCGATGTTGACCCGGCAGCCATGCGGGCCCATGACGTCACCCTGGAGGAGGTCTTTGCGGCAGTAAAGATGTCCAATATCGATGTCGGTGCCCGCACCATTGAGATTAACCGGGTGGAGTATGTTATCCGCGGTATTGGTTTTGTGAAAAGCATCGCCGATATTGAAGCTGCGGTGATCAAGGCCACCGATAATTTGCCGATCAGGGTGGGAGATGTGGCCCGGGTCTCCCTGGGCCCGGCTCTGCGCCGCGGTGTTCTCGATAAGGGCGGCGCTGAGGTGGTCGGCGGCGTCGCCGTGGTGCGCTACGGCGATAACCCCCTGGCCGCCATTGATCGCCTCAAAGAAAAAATCAACGAGATCAGTCCCGGTCTGCCCACCAAGACCCTGGCTGACGGTACGGTGAGTAAGCTCACCATCGTTCCCTTCTATGACCGTTCCGCTCTGATCCACGAGACCCTGGATACCCTGAAGACCGCCCTGGGCGAGGAGATCCTCATCACCATCATCGTGGTGCTCATCTGCCTCATGCATTTCAAGAGTTCCTTTCTGGTCTCCTCCATGCTGCCCTTTGCCGTGCTGATCAGTTTTATCGGCATGAAGATTTTTGGGGTGGATGCCAATATCGTTGCCCTGTCAGGTATTGCCATTGCCATCGGTACCATCGTTGATATGGGCATCATCATCTGTGAAAATATCCTCAAAAAACTGGAAGAGGCCGGGCCCAAGGCCCATTCCCTCACCGTCATCTATGAGGCCAGTGTTGAGGTGGGCTCGGCGGTGCTTACCGCGGTGGCCACTACCATTGTCAGCTTTCTGCCGGTCTTTGCCATGGAGGCGGCTGAGGGTAAGCTCTTTAAGCCCCTGGCCTATACCAAAACCTTTGCCCTCATCGCCTCGATCATTTTGGCCCTCACCGTGCTGCCGCCCCTGGCCCATCTTCTCTTTACCCGGGTCAAGAAGCATGGCCGTCCCGGGTTTTTGCAGTTTGTCATGCCGGCCCTGTTGGTGGTGGTCGGTATCGTCCTGGTGGTGATGGTCAGCCCCCTTGGTTTGATTCTGATTGCTATTGGCGGTTATCGTTTTGGCCTCAAGTGGCTGCCACTCACCCTGCAGGTGCAGTTAGGGAGAGTGGAAAATTGGCTGGCCGTGCTGGTGATCACGGTTATCCTCGCCCATTTTTGGCAGCCCCTGGGGGTGGAAAAGGGCGAGGTGCTGAACGTCCTCTTTGTCGGCCTGATGATCGGCTCCACGCTGGCCTTTGTCCAGATGTTTCAGAGTCGCTATCGCGCCATGCTGGCCTGGTGCCTGGTTCATAAAAAAACCTTCTTGGCCCTGCCCCTGCTGCTGGTGTTGCTCGGTTCCATGGTCTGGCTGGGGGCGCCGCGGCTGACCTCGTGGCTGCCGATGTGGCTGTTGAAGACGCCACCCATGGTGCAGCTTGCCCATAGCTTCCCTGGCCTGGGCCGTGAGTTTATGCCGCCCCTTGATGAGGGTTCTTTTCTCTACATGCCCACCACCATGCCCCATGCCGCCATTAGTGAGGTTCAGGAGGTCCTGGCCCAGCAAGATCGGCAGATATCCGCCATTCCTGAGGTCGAATCGGCCGTGGGCAAACTTGGCCGGGCTGAGACCCCCCTGGACCCGGCGCCGCTCTCCATGATCGAGACGATCATTAACTACCACTCCGAATATCTGCGTGACGATCAGGGCCGGCGGCTGCGCTTTAAATTTGAGGCCGGCAAGAAGGATTTTTTCCGGAGCCCGGCCGGGGTGCCGGTCAAGGCCAAGGATGGCGCGGCCTATCTTGTCCAGGGCCGCTTTGCCCGTGATGACCAGGGCAGGCTGGTTGAAGATGGTGATGGTCGCCTCTTTCGCCTCTGGCGGCCGGCCCTCGACCCGGCCATTAATCCCGGCCGACAGCCGTGGCCGGGGATCAAGAGTGCCGATGATATCTGGCAGGAGATTGTCGCTGCCGCCGACATGCCCGGGGTGACCTCAGCCCCGAAGCTGCAGCCCATTGCCACCCGCATTGTCATGCTGCAGACCGGAATGCGGGCCCCTATGGGGGTCAAGATCAAGGGCCCGGATCTGGCCACCATCGAGGCGGTGGCCTTGGAGATTGAAGGTCTGATGAAGCAGGTGCCCTCGGTGGCGCCGCTCACCGTCCTGGCTGATCGGGTGGTGGGCAAGCCCTATATGGAGATTGTTATTGATCGTCAGGCCATCTCCCGCTACGGCATTAAGCTGGC
>JBFFIS010000212.1:0-5092 GCA_041556375.1 Desulfurivibrionaceae bacterium
GCCTTTTTTGTGAAATATACAGAATTCAAGAGCAGAGAAATACCAAGGAGGAAGAAATCTCTGTAACCCGAAACGGCTTCTTACTTCTCAAACTCTCCTCAAATAATAACCGTGCCGGGTTCACCGGCCACGACCTCGCCGATAATCGCCGTTTCATAAGGATAACCGCTGGCAGCTATCCTTTTTTGGATCTCCAGAATGTTTTCCAGCGAAGCCGAGATCAGCAGGCCGCCGGAGGTCTGGGGGTCGGCCAGAATAAGTTCCATGACATCGCCCTGAGGCAGGGAGCTCGTCAGGCACTTGCGGTAGAACTTCAGGTTCTTGTGGCCGCCCTCCGGGATAATGCCCATATTGGCGAAGTCAACAGTTTGTGGCAACAGAGGAAGAGCAGCCAGATCAAGACGGATGGCGACCTTACTGGCTGCGGCCATCTCCTGGGCATGGCCGAGGAGACCGAAGCCGGTGATATCGGTGGCACCGTGTGCCAGACCAACCATGGCCTCGCCGCCGTCCTTATTGAGGCAGGCCATGCAGGCGGTGATCTCCCTCTCCAGCTCCTCACCAGCCAAACCGCCCTTGATGGCGGTGGCAAGAATGCCGGTACCAAGGGGCTTGGTGAGCAAGAGGTGGTCGCCCACCCGGGCCCCGGAGTTGAGCAGCACCTGGTCGGGATGAACCGTACCGGTTATTGACAAACCATACTTGGTTTCAGCGTCCTCCACCGAGTGGCCGCCCACCAGCAGGGCACCGGCCTCACGGATCTTGTCGAGTCCGCCGGCCAGGATCTCCCCCAGGATATCCTTGTTCATATCGTTAATGGGAAAGGCGACAATATTCATGGCCAGAATGGGCTTGCCGCCCATGGCATAGACATCGCTGAGCGAATTGGCCGCCGCTATCTGGCCGAAATGGTAGGGATCGTCGACAATGGGCGTAAAAAAATCCACCGTCTGGATGAGGGCGATGTCGTCGTTGAGACGATAGACCCCGGCGTCGTCATAGCCGCCGGCACCGACAATGAGATTAGGATCGGTGGGCAGATCCAGGCCACAGAGAATATTGTCCAGGTCCCCCGGACTTATTTTAGCCGCTCAACCTGAGGCTTTAACGGTCTGGGTCAGTTTGATCATCTTTTTCTTTCTTTTGGAGGTCTTGTTTTGCCACGAAATCCCCGAACCCATACAAAAATCAGTTTAAATCGGCGCTGAACTCATCCTCACCCTTCTGATCGCGGGTGAGCAGCTCATTGACGGCTTCGGCGCAGGGTTTGTCCTCATAGAGCACCTGGTACATCTGTTCTAAAATGGGCATATCCACCCCCTCCCGGCAGGCCAGGTCCCAGGCTGAACGGGTGGTCTTGACACCTTCGGCCACCATCTCCATCTCGGCCAGAATTGCCGTCAAGGTCTGGCCCTGGCCGAGCTTGATGCCCACGGTACGGTTCCTCGACAGGTCACCGGTGCAGGTCAGAACCAGATCACCCAGGCCTCCCAAACCGGCAAAGGTCAGGGGCGAGGCCCCCATCTTGACGCCGAGACGGGTTATCTCGGCCAGGCCGCGGGTAATAAGCGCCGCCCTGGTATTGGTGCCGTATCCGGCGCCGTCACAGATACCGGCCGCTATGGCAATTGGGTTTTTCAAAGCGCCGCCCAGTTCAAGGCCGATGAGGTCAGTGGAGGTATAGACCCGGAAACGGTCGGTGAAAAAGATATGCTGGATGACCTCGGCAGTCTCCTTGTCCTCAGCGGCCACACTAACGGCCGTGGGGATACGCTGGGCCACCTCTTTGGCGAAACTGGGCCCGGCCAAAACGCCAAGCTTCGCTGTTTTGCCGGCCTTTGTCAGTTCTTCGCTCATTACCTGAGTCATGGTGAGCAGGGTGTCGTTTTCAATCCCCTTGGTGGCCGAAATGATAATGGCCCCGTCGGTCATATCGACCAGCACCTGGCGAAAGACCTCGCGGCTGACGTGGGAGGGTACCACCATGAGAATCAGCGGCTTACCGGCCACGGTGGCGCGCAGATCGTGACTGGCGCTCAGGGTGTCGGCCAGTGCAAAACCAGGCAGATACTTTTTGTTCTGGCGCTCCGCCTGAACTGCCTCGATGTGGGCCTGATTATGGCCCCAGAGGGCAACGCGGTGGCCCTTGTCGCTCAGCAATTTGGCTAGGGCCGTACCCCAGCTACCGGCGCCGATCACGGCTATGTCTTGGAAATCACTCATCATGGCAAGACTGTACTGTATTTGCTTACGCGTGTGAAGTTGTGAAGTTGAGAAATAAGAAGTAAGAAGAAAAAAACAAGTATCTGCTTCTCGACTTTCTTATTTCTCAACTTCAAACTTTAGTTTCCTAAATGCATCCACTTCCTGAACTCCTGGCCCCGGCCGGCAGCCTTGAAAAACTGAAAACCGCCATCCATTACGGCGCCGATGCCGTCTATCTGGGCGGCAAGGCCTTTGGCCTGCGGGCCAAGGCGGTTAATTTCGACACCGACGAACTGGCCCAGGCCGTAGCCTTTGCCCATGAGCGCCAGGTCCGCGTCTTTGTGACGGTGAACATCATGGCCCATAACCGTGATCTCACCGCCCTGCCCGCCTATCTGCGAGAACTCGCCGAACTCGGCGTCGACGCCCTTATCATCTCCGATCCCGGCATCTTCCGGATGGCCAGGCAGATCGTCCCGGAGATGACCATCCATATCTCCACCCAGGCCAACATCACCAACAAGGAAAGCGCCCTGTTTTGGCAGGACATGGGGGCCAGCCGGGTCAATCTGGCCCGGGAGCTGTCCCTTGCCGAGATCAGTGAGGTCAAAGAGGCCCTGGCCGCCAAGGTGGAGGTCTTTGTCCACGGCGCCCTGTGCATCTCTTACTCCGGCCGCTGCATGCTCAGCCATTACCTCACCGGTCGCGATGCCAATAAGGGGGCCTGCGCCCATCCCTGCCGCTATAATTACCGGCTGGAGGAGGAGAAAAGGCCCGGCGAGTACTTCCCGGTGGTGGAGGATGAGCGGGGCGTCTATATCTTCAACTCCAAGGATCTCTGCCTGCTTAACCGTCTGCCCGAGTTAGTGGCCGCCGGGGTGGACTCCATCAAGCTCGAGGGCCGGATGAAGGGCATCTATTACGCCGGCGGTATCGTCCGCATCTACCGGGCCGCCCTTGATTATATCGCCGCTGCCCAGGCAGCCGACCCGGAGGCCAAGGTGGTGATGCCGCCCGAGTTCATGACCGAGGTGCTCAAGCTCGGCTCCCGCGGTTATTCGGAGAATTTTTTCGACGGCTCGGTGGATGCCGCCAATATGCTCTACACCGGCCCCAAGGTTACTCAGGACTATGTGCCAGCCGCCATCATTGCCCAGGAAGGCCCCCCGGTGCTGATGGAGGTCCGCAATGTCATCCGTCCCGGTGATGAGCTGGAATACATGGGCCCGGGCCTGGAGAATATCCCCTTCATTGTCAACGAGGTCCGCACCCTGGACGACAGTCCCCTGGAACAGGCCAATCCCGGCCTCACCGTCAAGGTTTTCACCGACCAGGACATCACCTGGCAGCAATATGGACTGGTGCGACGGGTGAGGTAATTCGTGGTGGACTTAACGCTTTTCCCCATTCAGACCTGAGTGAGCAGGGAGCCGTGAAAGGGAAAAGCGTTGTAAACTGTCCGAGCGAAGCGAGTTTTTACAATGCCCCTTTCACGGTGGAAGGCGAGCGGTGCCGCCAGGCCAGGTCTGTTAGGGTGCCCTTTTTGGTTCGTTTTTGGGCAAGCAAAAATGAACAAAGGACAATTTCCACCCCAAAAGAAACGGCTGTCACCTTGACACATCAAGGAATTCACAAAAAAAAAGGCCCGCTGACAGAACTGTCAACGGGCCTTTGCCATTGTTAATCGCACCCGGCGATTTTATTTCTTACTGGCTCAGCCGCTTGACGTGCAGGCCGGTTTCTGGGCAGCATCGGCAGACATGGAGATGGCTGAGCGGGAGACCTTGATACGCAAAGCATCGGCAATTTCCAGGGTAACAACGGTATCGGTGAGACCGGTGATCTTGCCATAGATACCGCCGCTGGTGACCACCTCATCACCTTTTTTCAGGCTGCCTAAAAAGTCCTGCTGCTGGCGGGCCTTTTTCTGCTGGGGACGGATGAGCAGAAAGTAAAAGACGACGAAGATGAGAATCATCGGCACAAAGCTGGCCAGGGTGCTGGGGGCGCCGCCAGAAGCGGCATCAGCAGCGTAAGCTAAAGTAGTCATAGGTTTTCCTCCAAATTTCTATTGCGTCAAAAACGACGTTTCTCGCGTTTCTTGGTGCCGGCAGCCTGGTTTCAGCCTTGCCGCCTGGCGTAAAATTCCTTTCTAAACTCGACAAAGCGATCTTCATCAATCGCCTTTCTTATCTCCGTCATCAGATTTACAAAATAATGGAGATTATGCACGGTATTTAGGTGCGAGGCCAAAATTTCCCGAGTCGTATAAAGATGGCGGAGATAGGCCCGGGAATAATTGCGGCAGGTGTAACAGCTGCAGTTTTCATCCAGGGGCCGCGGATCTCTTTGATAACGGGCGTTTTTTATAACAACCCGGCCGTGGGAGGTAAAGAGCATGCCGTTTCTGGCGTTACGGGTGGGCATAACGCAGTCAAACATATCCACGCCCCGATAAACACACTCCACCAGGTCTTCAGGGGTACCGACCCCCATGACGTATTTGGCGTGATCGTCGGGCAGTAAGGCGGCGCCATGCTCGGTGAGGTCATACATCTGGTCGCGGGGCTCGCCCACGGACAGCCCGCCCAAGGCGTAGCCGTCAAAACCGATTTCGACAAGCTCGTCCACGGCCATCTCCCGGAGCTGGGGGTACATGCCGCCCTGGACAATGCCGAAGAGCAGCTGGCCGGTGGAACGATCCTGGACGTCCCGGCAGCGCTTGGCCCAGCGACTCGTCAGTTTGGTGGCCTCGATGGTCTCTTTTTCGCTGGCCGGATAGGGGATGCAGGTATCAAGGACCATCATGATGTCCGACCCCAGGGCCTCCTGGACGGCCACGGCATCCTCGGGGCTGAGGAACTTCTTGGAGCCGTCGATATGGGAC
>JBFFIS010000213.1:0-5054 GCA_041556375.1 Desulfurivibrionaceae bacterium
CACGACCTTGAGGGATGGAAACCCGAACCTCATCGCCCGCTGCCGGCCCAGGCCCCGGCAGCACTCCATAGGAATAAAACCAGTAGACCGGACTCAAAACAATAATGGCCGGGATGATAATCCTGGCCATTATTGTTCCCCATTTCTGGAGAGTGGTTTGTTCAGAAATCGTGGTCATTAACGTTTTTACTTAAAGACCTTGGTGAAGACCTGGGAAATATTTTTCACCGGCACAAAATTGATCTGTTTGCGCAGATCCTCCGGAATCTCCACCAGATCCTTCTTATTCTGGTCGGGAATGAGAACGGTCTTGATATTGGCCCTGAGCGCTGCCAGGGCCTTTTCCTTCAGGCCGCCAATGGGCAGCACCCGGCCGCGCAGGGTGATCTCGCCGGTCATGGCCAGATCCTTGGGCACCTTCTTGCCGGACATGGCGGAGTAGAGGGCCACAGCCATGGTAATACCTGCCGAAGGGCCATCCTTGGGGATAGCGCCGGCCGGGACATGGAGATGGATATCCTTGGTGTCAAAGTAGTCCTCAGGAAGCTTGAGTTTCGACAACATGGATTTACAGACGGTAAGCGCCGCCTGGGCAGACTCCTTCATGACCTCACCCAACTGGCCGGTGAGCTGGAGGCCGCCCTTGCCGGGCAGCAGAGAAACCTCAATATAAAGAATCTCACCGCCAACCTCGGTCCAGGCCAGACCGGTGGCCAGGCCAGGCTGGTCAATGGCATCAACATCGGCCTCAGGAATGACCTTAGGAGGACCGAGATACTTGGCCAGGGTGCGCTTACTGATAACGTAAGGACCCTTGCCACCCTCAGCCACCTTCCGGGCCACCTTACGGCAGACCTTACCAACCTCCCGCTCGAGGTTACGGAGGCCGGCCTCGCGGGTGTAATGGCTGATGATCAGGGTCAGGGTTTCATCATCAAGCTTGATGTGCTTGGCAAGGATACCGTTTTCCTTAATCTGGCGAGGCAAGAGATAGCGCTTGGCAATCTCCAGCTTCTCCTCATGGGTATAGCCGGAAAGGGTAATGACCTCCATCCTGTCATAGAGCGGCCCGGGAATGGTATCGCTCATATTGGCCGTGGTGATAAACATCACCTTGGAGAGATCACAGGGCAGGTTGAGATAATGATCGGAGAACTCGGAATTCTGCTCTGGGTCCAAAACCTCCAACAGGGCCGAGGAGGGGTCGCCGCGATAATCAGCGCCGACCTTATCAATCTCATCAAGCATAAAGATCGGGTTATTGGAACCCACGGTCTTCAAACCCTGGATAATCCGGCCGGGCATGGCGCCGACATAGGTGCGGCGATGGCCGCGGATCTCGGCCTCATCGCGCATGCCACCCAAGGAGAAGCGCGCAAATTTACGCCCCATGGCCCGGGCAATTGACTTACCCAGCGAGGTCTTACCAACGCCTGGAGGTCCAACAAAACAGAGGATAGGACCCTTGGTGGACTTGTTAAGTTTACGAACAGCCAAGTATTCGAGAATACGCTCCTTGATCTTATCGAGGCCGTAATGGTCCTCATCAAGAACCTGCTTGGCGATCTTCAGGTCCAGGCGGTCCTTGGTGGATTTGCGCCAGGGCACATCAAGAAGCCAGTCAAGATAGGTCCGGATCGTCGAGGCCTCAGAGGCATCGGGGTGCATCATTTCCAGACGCTTGAGCTGCTTTTCTCCCTCCTTTTTAACAATGGAAGGCATGCGCTCTTTCTTGAAACGGGCCTGAAGCTCTTCAATCTCCTGGGATTTTTCATCATAATCACCAAGCTCCTTCTTCATGGCCTGGATCTGTTCCCGCAGATAATACTCGCGCTGGGTGCGGCCCATCTCCTCCTTGGCCTCGGACTGGATCTTGGCCTGCATTGTGGAGACTTCAAGCTCTTTGTTGAGATATTCCAGAACCTTATGAAGACGCTCCACAGGGTCATAGGTCTCGAGAACGGCCTGGGACTCCTGGGTCTTGAGGCGCAGGTTGGAGACCACCAGATCAGCAAGACGGCCCGGCTCTTCAATGCCGTTTAAGATGGCCAAAAGCTCCGAGGACATCACCCCCTTAAGGGACAAGATTTTCTCGGTCTGCTCCCGGACATTGCGCATCAGGGCCTCGATCTCGACGGTCATGATCACCTCTTCAGGGTTCTCAATGACATCAATATCGGCGACAAAGAAAGGATCTGTCTGGGTGAACTGCTTGATCTCGGCCTTTTGAATGGCCTGAACAAGAACCTTGAGACGACCATCAGGCAGCTTCAGGGTCCGCATAATCATGCAGACCATACCAACCTTATAGACATCGTCCTCGGTGGGTTCATCAATGGCAGAATCCTTCTGGGTGGCAAGCATGAGGAGCTTGTCCTTGGCCAGAGCATCCTGAACCGCTTCCACCGAGGCGGAGCGCCCGACAAAAAGTGGGATGATCATATAGTTAAAGACAACAATATCGCGTACTGCCATCACCGGCAGCTGCTCGGGGATATCGGGCTCGTCAATATCAGCCAAATCACCAATCCCAGCGGTAAGAGGATCGTTTATATCCACAAAAACCTCCAAATCATATGAAGCCTTCGGCACGAAGGCAGAGAGTGCATTAAGGTCTCCCGATCTCAATGGGTATCGATCCGCCTAAAGACGGTGTGTGACCCCAAAGCCCGGCGGGAGGCAAAGTCGTATAAACGTAAACATTGGTTGAGACGAAGTCAAGGAAGAGAAACGCTGAGTGCTCCAAGGGTGCTCTTTCCTGGTAACCAGTTGTTTTTTCCAGTAAAGTAGCGACAATTCCCTTGAAGAAATATCTATTTTACACCATGATATATCTGCATTTTTTGCAGTTATTAACCGCTCTCCCCCCAAAACCCACTCCCACACCTGCTAACCATGCTGACCTGCGCCTCTTTTTTTGACCTTAGCGACTTCGCCTCTGCCGAGCTCTTTATGAACACTGAGTATGTCTGGCAAGGCCTCAATCGCCTTAAAGCATATATGAATGAGGCGAGCTACCCTGATTTCAGCAAAATTTTCCCAAAAAACGGCGAACCTTTAGCGCATACCATTGTCTTGCATGAATCGGATGTCTACAACGGCGACGAGGTGGATATCGACTTTGGCGATGCCCCCAAGGGCTTACTGAGAGTGAGCAAAGAAGGTACGACACTGAAGGGTGCCTCGGTAATTATGGCAGGGGTCTCATTTATGGGAAACCAGATAAAAATTGGCAAGGGCGTGCTTATCGAACCCGGGGCCATGATCTCGTCACCTACCATTATCGATGACCAGACCGTGGTCCGCCAGGGCGCCTATATTCGCGGCTACTGTCTTTTTGGTAAACGCTGCGTGGTGGGCCATGTCACCGAGGTCAAACATTCTGTGTTCCTCAACGATGCCAAGGCCGGCCACTTTGCCTACCTGGGCGACTCCATCCTCGGCAACAACGCCAACCTGGGGGCCGGCACCAAGCTCGCCAACCTCCGCTTTACCAGCGGCAATGTCCAGATCAAGACGGCGGACGGCTCTCTCGACTCCGGACTGCGCAAATTCGGGGCCATCCTTGGTGATAATGTCCAGACCGGCTGCAATTCGGTGACCAACCCCGGAACCCTGATCGGCCCCCGCTCCATGGTGCTGCCCAACACCACAGCGCCCTCAGGGCTGCACAAGGCCTGTACCATCATCCGTGGCTGATTTTTTTTAGGTGCGTTCGATCACAACTGATAACAAAGAGAGTTTTCCCTTATAATTTTGGTGGTCTCGTTACGAGAGCTTGTTATCCACACAACACAGGAGCAACGTGCATGCAGAAAAAAACTATCCTCCCCCTTCTCTGTGGCCTCTTATTTCTATCAAGCGGCTTTGCCATGGCCGAGGACAACTCTAAGGTTTTGGCCACCGCCGGTGCAGAAACACTGACCCAGGCCCAATTCAACCAGATGCTGGTGGGCATGCCCCCCCAACTCAAAGCCATGATGGACAGCCAGCCTGAGCTCCAGCAAACCATGCTCAGCCGCTGGGCCGATTTTTCCATCCTGGCCCAGGAGGCCAAGGCCCAGGGCATCGACAAGGAAGCCCCGATCCAAACCAAACTCAAGGACCTGACAAGCCGTGTCCTGGTTGAAGAGTTCATTATCCGCAATACCGGCAAGACCGAGGTGGACGACAAGGCCATCCAGGCCTATTACGACAGCCACAAGAGCGAATATGCCCACGATGATATGGTCAAGGCCCAGCACATCCTTATCAAAGTTGAGGATGCCAACAACGCCGAACAGGTGACCGCGGCCAAGAAAAAAATTGACGACATCAAAGCCCGCCTCGACAAAGGCGAGAACTTCAATGTTCTAGCCCAGAAGCTGTCAGATGACCCAGGCTCAAAGATGAATGGCGGTGATCTCGGCTTTTTCGCCCGCGGCAGCATGGTGCCGGAATTTGAGAGAACTGCTTTCACCACCAAAAAAGGCGAAATCAGCGCGCCGGTGCAGACCCAGTTTGGTTGGCACCTGATCAAGGTCACCGACACCAAGGGTCCGGGCCACACCCCCCTTGCCGAGGTCAGCGATGACATTAAGACCAAGGTTCAGGCCGAAAGCCAGCAAGCCGAGGTGGAAACGATCCTGGCCAACCTCAAAAAGAAGTTTAAGGTAACCATCCATAAATAATGGTTACCCCTCGCTCCTTTAAGGGGAGCGGATAGAGGTGGTTGTTTCTCCAGCTTGCCCCCTTATCCCCATACCCATAAAAAAACCGCAGAATCTTACACCAAGATCTGCGGTTTTTTTATGGCTGTCGGCCTGAAAAAATCAGCCGGTGGCTCTGGCCAAATAATTATACACCCCGGCAAAAATTTCGATTATGATCGCAAACAATAAATAGAAACGGACAACGCGGTCCCAGGGTAATTTTGCACCGACAATCTTCTGCATGACGGTGACCACGACAATGGTCAAGGCCACAGCAACAGGCCCCAGAGTCAGAAAACTCTTGACCGTGTGATAGAGGGTCATTCCCAGATCCCCCGGGATGAAACGAATCACGCAGAGGAG
>JBFFIS010000214.1:0-5025 GCA_041556375.1 Desulfurivibrionaceae bacterium
AACTACATGCAGGAATGCCCTGACTGCATGGAGGTCGTTAAGAACAAGGCCACCAAGTGTAAGTACTGCGGCAAGGAACTCTAAGAAAGCGATTTCCCCTTGCCATAAGAAAACCAATCTATTATATACGGATTGTTCTTTTCGTATGCCTTGGTAGCGAAAAAGCATGGTGGGCGTAGCTCAGCTGGTGGTAGCCCCGGATTGTGGCTCCGGAGGTCGTGGGTTCAAGTCCCATCGCTCACCCCATTTAACCAACACAAAGGGATTCAGGTTTTGCCTGAATCCCTTTTTTTTTAACCACTTTCGGCCATGAAGAACCGAGCAGCAAAGCTAACAGCAGCCAGCCTGGAGGACTCCCTACAATGTCTCTTCTGTGGGCGGCAGGGCAAGCTTGAGGGGCGCTGAGCACAGGCCAGGGTAACCTGCAGGTCGTGCGGGATGGAATCTGACGCCAAACTCTATAGAGAGCAGATTGAGCTCTGGCAGGATGCACTCTGCCAAGAGCTAAGCTCCGAGGAAAAAGCATAAAAAAACCCGGCCTGAGCACAGGCCGGGTTTTTTTATGCAAAAGAGCAAATGAACTTACAACTTAACCACAGGATCCACTGCTGCAAGAGCCGCTGCTGCAACCGCCACCACTACTTGCCAAAGGAATCTTTGAGGTAATGGAAAAACCAGAACGGGGGCCAGCCTCAACAAAATCAACGAGGATCTCACCGCAGGTAACCAGGAGGGCTTTTTCCACAAGAAACTTAAGCTCTTCCTGATCTACAACTTCGTCAGTGTCTTTTGGCTCATCCAGAGCCAATCCCAATGAAGGGCCAGCTCAGCCGCCCTGCATCATCGCTACCCGGATAGCAGAATCTATATTATTCTGCTCCAGATAGGACTTTAAATTCTCAATAGCCTTATCGGTAATTTTTAACATGAAATCCTCCTATGAATTGCCAAAAAAAGGCACGTTCATATTATTTTCGTCGACTAAAACGACAAAAGATGCTGCCTCAGACAACACATATGTCGCATACAATTATGACATACAATAAACCATTGTCCGTTAGAAGCAACCCCTCTTTCGTCAATTTATCACAACTTAAGGGAAAACTTAAATAATGTCAACCAGATGACTTCAACAAAAGGTTATTATTTTTTTCGAGTAATTTTTTTTTAGATTTGTCTGTCTGCCAACCATTGCCTATACTTGGCGAAGAAGCATCTCCTTTACTTACGACAAACACCAGGTGTGCATAAAATTCCGGACTGGGTGATTACTATGAAAAAAATTGTTATTTCAACGGGGGGTGGTGATGCCCCCGGGCTCAATGCCGTTATCTACGCTGTGGTTATGGCCTCCCATGCCCGAGGTTGGGAGGTATACGGCAGCCGTAGCGGCTATCTTGGTCTTTTAAATCTTGACGAGATGATTCGCCTCACTCCAGAGATGGTGGCAGACATCACCCCCACCGGCGGCACTATTATCGGCTCAACAAATAAGGGTAATCCCTTTGCCATGCCTATTGAAAATCTGGCGGGCGACATTGAGGTCCATGATGTTTCTGACCGGGTTATGAGAAACTTCAAGCGCATGGGGTTCGGATGTCATATTGCCGTGGGCGGCGATGGCAGCCTTGAGATTGCCCACCGTTTTGCCGTGGAAAAAGGTATGCCCGTCATCGGTGTCCCTAAGACCATCGACAATGACCTTGAGGCCACCCTGCTCACCTTTGGTTTTGACACAGCGGTTTCCACTGCAACCGAGGCCTTGGACAAACTGCATTCCACCGCCAAATCCCATGACCGCGTTATGGTCGTCGAGGTCATGGGCCGTGATTCGGGCTGGATAGCCATGAACTCTGGAATTTCCGGCGGTGCCGACATCATTCTTATTCCGGAGATCCCCTTTAACATGGACGAGGTCTGCAAAAAACTTGACGATAACGAATTGCACGGCAAAGACTACGCCATTGTTGTCGTTGCCGAAGGAGCCAGAGCCCAAGACCAAGAGGTGATCCACAAGGGAAATGGTGAAATCGGCAGGGCCGAAAAAATTCTTGGTGGAGTCGGGGAGTGGGTTGCCCAGGAAATCCGGACCCGCACCGGCAAGGACACCCGATCGCTGGTCTTAGGCCATCTGCAACGGGGCGGATCGCCAACAACCTTTGACCGCCTGCTGGCCCTGCGTTTCGGGGCCATGGCAGTACGCCTCGCCGAAGAGGGTAAGTTTGACCAGATGGTCGCCCTGGCCGGCGACGCCATGACCTCCGTGCCCTTGGCCGAGGCCATCAGAAAGAGAAAAAAGGTACCGCAGGATGGCAACCGGGTGAAAACCGCACGGGAGATTGGCATCTGCATGGGTGAGGCCGGCGAACTTGAGGCCACCGAGGAGTCAGTGAACGGCTGTTCCTGTTAAGATTTCCCGCCCCCACTTTAAAAACGACGATTTCCCCACTTACTCTTTCTTGCTATCCTGATGGATGGCGTCCATATACTCATCCCATTCATAGGGCAGCAAGTTCTTCTTTTTAGTGTTGCATTCCTTGCAGGCAGCAACCAGGTTGCCCTTACTGCTTGTGCCCCCCCTGGCCACCGGGTTGAGATGGTCCATGGTCAGCTCTTTAGGCTTAAACTGCCGCCCGCAGTAATGGCAGATACCGGCAGAAATTTTCTTCTGCCACCAGCCGCTTTTGCGCAGCTTGCGGGCCTTGTCGCGCTCCTGGCGAATGATACTTTCATCAACGCCATCAAAATAAAAGCCATCATTCATCAGACAAGCTCCCCACGCAGCAGGCAGCGGGAGGCCCCCACCAGGTAGAGCGAGCCGGCAACCAGAATGAGATCATCCCTCGTGGCCAACTCCTTGGCCCTCTCCAGGGCATCCTCCACCTGAATCTCTTCGTATATTTCACCGCTAAAAGGGCCAAGGGCCGCGCGCAATTGCTCGGGCGTGGCCGAACGCTCCGATTCAGGCCGGGTGAAGATCAGGACATCGCAAAGGGGGGAAATGGTGGCCAGGGTTGTCGCCAGATCCTTATCCGCCATGGCAGCCCAGACGCACACCAAGCGCTTATAAGTAAACTCATGGCGCAGACTGGCGCATAAACTCTCCATGCCAGCGGGATTATGGGCGCCATCAAGGAGAAAGCGTCTGCCGTCCGGCCCAAGTTCCTCCTCGGCCAGCAACAGCCCCTGATGGTCGAGGCAAAAATACTCCAGTCGACCTGGCCAGTATACCTTGGAGATCTGGCGGCGGATGACGTCATCGCCAAGGGGCCACCCTTTATCACTGAGCACTTCACAAACCGCGAGGGCCAGAGAGGAGTTATCTCGCTGGTAATCACCGCGCATGCCGCACCTGAGGCCGTCTATGGCGGTGTCCACCCCTCGATATCTCCAGATGCCGTCACCCTCACCGTTTTCTGGGCCAAAATCACGACCGAGCAGGCGGAGATCAGCCCCCACCTCAGCACAGCGGGCCGCCACCACCTCGCGGCTGACATCATTACCGACTCCACTTACCAGCGGCACTCCCTGTTTAATGATTCCGGCCTTCTCAAAGGCGACTTCAGCCAGGGTTGTACCGAGATAGGCCTCATGGTCCATGGAGACATTGGTAATCACCGAGACCAGCGGCTGCACAACATTGGTGGCATCAAGACGGCCTCCCAAGCCGACCTCAAGAATAACGAGGTCGACCTGCTGCTGGGCAAACCAGAGTAAAGCCAGGGCCGTGGTAAATTCAAAATAGGTAATCTGGTTGTCACCAAGAACCTTAGCAATCTCTGAGGCAATGGCAGCAAAATCCTCCTCAGAGATATAGTCGTCATTAATCCGGAATCGTTCCCGAACCGAACTCAGGTGGGGGGAGGTATAAAGGCCGACCTTATAGCCGCCGCCCTTCAACAAGGTGAGGAGATTCATCGACACCGAACCCTTACCATTGGTGCCGCCCACATGGATGCATTGCAGCTTGTCGTGGGGATTGCCGACCCGGGCGAGAAAGCCGGCCATGGAATCCAGGCCCAGCTTGATCTTGAAAAATTGGAGGTTGTCGAGATAGGCCCAGGCCTGTTGATAATCCATTATTGGCAGGCCACTCCCTGGCCGGTGATATTTTTCATAGATACAGACATTCTTGGCAGGAAGACTCTTTTTTGAAAGGATAAATGCATCCGAGAGCCCCTACTTGTCCACAAAACCTTCTCTGATTTTTTCAAGGCGATTGACCGGTGGCCGCAACTCATCGCCAATCTTTTTTGGTTCTGGCCGCAAAAAAATACCGCTGACAATATAGGCCAGAATAATAACAACAACGAGGGCAAGGATGAGCCAAAAGTCTTTCATCTCGTCCTTCATCCTTTCACCTCCAGGGAAAATATTAAAAGGGACGCTTTATACAACTTCCAGTTTGGCATAATCAAGATGTAATTTTTTCAGGCCATGACGGGGGAAGAATATCTCCACCGTTTTGGGCGGGCTTACCTTTATCACCTTACCCTCACCAAAGAAATTATGGCGAACAGCGCGGCCTGTTGTAAATTCACTGATACCCAGCGTTTCAGCTCCTGAACCGCTTGCACTGCTGGTGCTTAAAGCCGGAGATCCTGGAAAAGACGGGGCCGCCTGGGGCATGACAGGCCCGGCCAAAAGGGACGGCGACAGAGTCGAGATAAATTCACTGACCATGGCAGATTGCGGCATGCGATCAGGGCCGGCGGTGAGGCGGGGGGCGATAAAAAAGAGATGTTCACGGGCCCTCGTGGCAGCGACATAGAGAAGTCGGCGCTCCTCTTCCCGCTCTTCGGGAAGCTGGGCCTGGCCGGAGGGGAATTTACCCTCTACCAGGTTCAGAATAAAAACATTCTTCCACTCCAGACCTTTGGCGGAATGAACGGTGGAGAGCACAAGGCGGTCGCCGCCGGCATTTTGCAACCTTGACTCCTCCGGGGGATCAAGAGCCGTATCATCAATAAAATCCTGGAGAGTTTCATAGCCGGCCAAGAGTTCGACAAGCTGGTCAAGGTCGCG
>JBFFIS010000215.1:0-5012 GCA_041556375.1 Desulfurivibrionaceae bacterium
AAAAAAAGCCGGCAGCGATGGGGCGATCTCGCTGCTACCTATCGACCGGCAACAGGAAAAGTAACACTCAGTGTTGTTACGGTAGCAAAAATAAGGCAACAGGCATTTTAAACCGTTTGCTACGCCCAATTTTATACTGTGCGAATATGCCCCCAAGCGGTCGTTTTGTCAAGAACAGCCTTATGAATTATCGGCATTTTTACGTATATGCGCTATGTATACCCCTGATCTCTAAGAAAGTCTCCCCGGCCTTCTCAAAGCAAAAAATATTGCCATCTGGCCACCTCTATCATTAATATGGATCTTTTGAGCCCTCCTTTTGATCATTTAAAAGTGAAAACTTTTTTTCAAACTGAACTCCTTTTTCTTTGACAACAAACAGGGTAAAAAAAGACATGGATCAGATTTATCAGCCAATTCATCCCGGCCAAATCGGCTTTGACATAGACTGCGTGGTGGCGGACACCATGGAGGCCTTTATTCGCCTGGCTGAACAGGAGTATAATATTGCCGTTGTCCCTGAGCAGATTACCGATTTTACCGTAGAAAACTGCCTGGCCATTGACCCGGAAATCATCGATTCTATCTTCATGCGCCTCCTGGCAGAGCCACTTGAGCACAAGCTGCTGCCTATGGAAAACGCCGTGCCTGTCCTGGAAAAATTCGCTCGCCACGCCCCCCTTACTTTTGTTACAGCCCGCCCCAACCGGACGCCCATCTTTGACTGGCTCGAGGCCCTTCTCGGCCCCCAGGTCATGGCTGAGGCCCGGCTGGTTGCCATGGGTGACCATAACGGCAAGATTGACCATATCAAAGAGCTTGGTATCAGCTATTTTATTGATGATCGCTTTGAGACCTGTGAAGACATAGCCGCTCAGGGCATTACCGCTATTGTCTACAACCAACCCTGGAACGAAAATCGACACAACCTGCCCACTGTCCGGAGCTGGTCCGAGATTGAGGCCCTCTGCGCCCTGGACAGCAGGAACATCAACCACCCTCCTCCCGGGGCAACTCCATGCACTGTCAAAACTGCGGCCAACCCGTGAAGCACCGCAACCCTGTGCCAACGGTGGACATCATCATCCACTACCAGGGCGGTATCATTCTGATCAAACGTAAAAATCCGCCGCCGGGCTGGGCGTTGCCAGGCGGCTTTGTCGATTACGGCGAGACTCTGGAACAGGCGGCCAGCCGTGAGGCCTTTGAAGAAACCGGACTTGAGCTCCGCAACCTCAAACAATTCCACGCCTATTCCGACCCAGCCAGAGACAGCCGGCTCCATACAATTACCACGGTCTATATTGCTGAAGGTCATGGTACCCTCCGGGCCGGCGACGATGCCGCTCAAACCGCTATCTATCAGCCAGACAGCCTTCCTCCTTTGGCATTTGACCACCGGCAAATCCTTGCCGACTATTTCGCCAAACACCCTCTCGGCCCCAAGAAAAATAATTAAGAAGATAGAGCCCCAAAGCCATAATTTTTGGTTGCTTTTTCCCTCTCGGCTTTGGTATAAGACCTCTTTCACCTGGAACCAGCTTCGTGTTTTTCTACCAAGGTGCCTACCGCTTATGATCATGCGGCATGGCATTTTGTTTTTTAAACACACATAGCTAACCACTGGTTCTAAGGACTTTATTCACTGGTTAGAAGGAACTTGTCAAATGGGTAACATTGAAACAGAAACCACAGAAGAAATGAGCTTTGCCGAACTCTTTAACGCCGAAGAGCTCGTAGTAGTATCCGTAGGCGATGTTGTTGAGGGCACCGTTGTTGACCTTAATGACAACTGCGCCATTGTTGATTGCGGCGACAAATCAGAAAGCGAGATCATGCTCAATGAATTCAAGCATGATGGTGAACAGGTCGAAGTAAAGATCGGTGACGTTTTCGACGTCTTTGTTGAAAGACGTGAAGGAGAAGGCGGCCTGCGCCTCTCTCGTGAAAAAGCAATCGGCATCAAAGTCTGGGAAGACATTGCTAAAATTCAGGAAGATGACGGCACCATCCTGGGCCGTATTGACAACCGTGTTAAAGGTGGTCTCTCCGTCGATATCGGCGTACCTGCCTTCCTGCCCTACTCCCAGATTGATCTCCGTCCAGTTAAAGATCTTGACGCCCTGATCGGCGAATCTTTCGACTTCAAGATCCTCAAATATAATAAGAAACGTAACAACGTTGTTATTTCGCGGCGTGCCATTCTCGAAGAGGCCCGTAAGGAACTCCGCGAGGAAATGCGCTCCAGCCTTGCCGAAGGCTCCGTTGTTACTGGCTCCATCACCAATATCACCGATTACGGTATCTTTGTTGACTTGGGCGGCCTTGACGGCCTCTGCCACATCACCGACCTCTCCTGGGGCCGTGTATCCCACCCATCCAAGCTCTTCAAGGTTGGCGAGGAAGTTGATGTTAAGATCCTTAAGTTTGACAAAGACACCGACAAGGTATCCCTCGGTGTGAAGCAGCTTAAAGAAGATCCATGGTCAACCGTGGAAGAGCGTTACCCTGTCGGCAGCAAGACTGTGGGCAAGGTGGTCAGCATCACCGATTACGGCGTCTTTGCCGAACTTGAGGAAGGTGTTGAAGGCCTCATCCATGTTTCCGAGATGTCCTGGTCCAAAAAGACCCGCCATCCCTCCAAAATCGTTGCCGCCGGTGACGAGGTTGAGGTCGCTATCCTTAACATTGACGCCGATGCCAAGCGCATCTCCCTGGGCATGAAGCAGCTTCAGCCTAACCCCTGGGATCTGGTTGTTGAGAACTACCCAGTGGGCGCCATCATCGAAGGTAAGATCAAAAACATCACGGATTTCGGTATCTTCATCGGTATCGAGGAAGGCATTGACGGCCTTATCCATGTCTCTGATCTTTCCTGGACGGAGCGTATCAAGCATCCTTCCGAGAAATTCGCCAAGGGTGACACCATCCAGGCTGCGGTTCTGAAGATCGATCGTGAGAACGAGCGCTTCTCCCTGGGCATTAAGCAGCTTGAGCCCGATCCATGGCAGGCCACCATTGAGAAGTATCCTGTTGGCACCACCGTTGAAGGCAAGATCACCAATGTTACTGATTTTGGTATCTTTGTTGAGGTCCAGGAAGGTATCGAGGGTCTGGTTCATGTTTCTGAAATCAGCAGAGACAAGATCGACACCCCAGTGGGCATGTACAATGTCGGCGACACCCTGGAAACCAAGGTCATCAATGTCTCAGCCAAGGATCGTAAGATCGGTCTTTCCATTAAGGCCCTGACTGATGCCCCGGGTGAAGGCAGCATGAATGACTATAAGAAAGAGGAACAGGCCGGCCCATCCACCTTTGGCGACCTTCTTCAGTCCAAACTTGAAGAGGACAAAGAGGAAGAATAGGTTCTGATTCTTCAACGAGATGTTGGCAACTATTTAGTTGTGACATCTTAAGGTAATAAAAACCACAGAGCTGTAACTTCTTGCAGTGCTTCAGATGTCCTGGTTACGGACCGATGGGGTGCTGCTGAAAGTTACGGATATTTTATGTCATCAGAAAGGTTATTCCACCAAAGGCATCCAGTGCTTACCGGCCTCTTTATCATGGCCGCGCTCTCTGTCATGTTCTTTGGCGGGATAACCTTTTTTGTTTCCACTATCCTCCAACAAAAATCGACCTTTCTCTTTGGAGTCACCAACGCCATTGGCGTTGTCGAGGTCAAAGGCGTCATAACCGATGCCAAAGAAACCCTGGCTGATATCCAGGCCTTTCGCCGGGCAGATGGCATCAAGGCGGTTGTTGTCCGTATTGACAGTCCAGGCGGCGCCGTCGGCGCCTCCCAGGAACTCTTCATGGCAATCCAGCGCCTGAGCCAAGAAAAACCAGTGGTGGCCTCCATGGGATCGGTGGCTGCATCCGGGGGCTTTTATGCCGCCATTGGTGCGGAAAAGATCGTTGCCGCCCCAGGCACCCTGACCGGCAGCATGGGGGTTATTATTAAATTTGCCAACCTGGAGCAGATTTTTGAAAAAATCGGCTACCAAAGCCAGGTTGTCAAAAGCGGTGAGTTTAAGGACATGGGTTCACCGGACCGAGCTCTTACCGATGCTGAGGTTGCTCTGCTTCAAGACCTCATCAACTCGGTGCATAGCCAGTTTGTCGGCGATATTGCCGAGAGCCGGGCTTTAAGTATAGAAGAGGTAAAAAAGATAGCAGATGGTAGAATTTTTTCCGGTGAACAGGCTAAGGAATACGGTCTCATCGACGAACTTGGCAATTTCCATGATGCTGTTCGCCTGGCAGCACGTCTTGCCAGTATGGATAAAGAATTCCCCAATCTTGTCTATCCGCCAGAGGAGAGTAATTCTCTGCTTGGCATGCTCGTTGGGCAAGGCCCGCAACGCCTTTTAGGTCAGCTATCGCTGGCGAAGCCAATTCTCTCCTATGAGTGGGATGGCTCTGCCTCCCTGGCCAGGCCTTGAGAGCAAAGGGATCACAGCTTTTACTAAACAGACATCACACTGAGTTAATTTCAGTTTTGCACGGAACAGCTAAACAATAGTTTCTGACAGCATTGAAGCCAAGGATGTCAGCGGAACTATTTGGGAGAAAGGAATAATGTTAAAGAGAGATCTTGTTGATGCGGTTGCCGAAAAGATGGATGGCTACCTAAAGAAAGATGTGAGTCAGGCCATAGATATTATGCTTGATACAATTACCGAGGCCCTTGCTGAAGAACGGCGCGTTGAAATCAGAGGTTTCGGCAGTTTCAGTATTCGCCAGCGCAAGGCCCGCTCCACCAAGAATCCCCGGACCGGCAAGATTATGCATATCCCGCCCCGCAAGACTATTCACTTCACCATGAGCAAATCATTGAAGGATCCCTTGGTCAAAAAGGGCTAGAATAAAAAAACGACAGCACGCGGCGTTTGGTGAAATGAGATTTGGGGGGGGAGACACTTTAGCCGCGGTTAAAAAACGTAGCGTAGTCGCCGTTCAACCGCTTACGCCTGCTAGCGAAAAAGGGAAATGTCGCCCTTGCCCTC
>JBFFIS010000216.1:0-5008 GCA_041556375.1 Desulfurivibrionaceae bacterium
CTGACCAACACCTTCCCCCTTTTAATTCTGGCACCTGTGTTCCTGCCAGCAAACCCCTTCCTGTCAGGGGAAAAATCAAGCTCGCCAACTCGTTTTTTTTAGCCAATAGATGGCGCGAAATTTGCAGTTTCTTTTTATTTCCAACCAGATGTACCCTTACGAGAAATTTCACTGGAAAAAAAAGATGGAAGAATCTGCTCTCAGTGGCAAAGGCAAGCCTCTCAATAGCGACACGAAATATGGTCAGGCCTGCGGGCTCCTTCTGCTGGCTTTCTGCCTCTCCAGCACTGTTGCCCAGGCTAGCGTTCAAGGACCCTGTTCCAACTGCCACACCATGCATAATAGCCAGGATGGTATGGCTATGGTTAATAGCGGCACAGGTACCACTCTGCTCATGGAGGATTGTGTCGGTTGTCATTCCAGCGACACTGCAGCCACCATCATCAACAACACCCCCATTGTCTACAACACCGTGCCGCCCACTAATCCTTTAGCAGGCGGCAATTTTCACTGGGTAGCAAAAGGTGGTGCCGTAAACGACGTCTACGGCCATAATGTTTGGGGAATTTCTCTAGAGGATAACAATATCCCGGCATCAGAAGGGGCACCTGGCAGCTCGGGCGGCCCAGGGTGTAACGGTTGTCATTTAAGCCTGGCAACAAATCCAGATGATAGTGCCATCACGGGAAAAAGTGGGTGCCAAGGCTGCCACACCGAGGTAGCCCACCATGATGACAGCAAGCCCTGGTTTCGCTTCTTAAAAGGCCACATGAGCAACGATCATTACGTCATTGGCACAGAAGCGGCAAATTGGGAACAAGACTTCTCAACCCCGAGTGGCCGTAATATTTATCTAGGGATTGATGAGGCATCCAGCTCAAGCACTTACTCTCTCAAGGCCAAGAAGTCGATTAGTGCATTTTGTTCAGGCTGTCATCCTGACTTCCACGAGGAGATGGGCGTGGCGGGTGCCTGGATTCGTCACCCTAATGATATCCTGCTGCCCACAACCGGTGAATATGGGGAATATGACCCCATAACCAACTACAGCAATGAGGCGCCGGTGGCCTACCTAAACATCACCACACCTACCCGGGCAGAAGCAGTAGTAACCTGCCTCTCCTGCCACCGGGCCCATGGCTCAAACCAGCCTGACATGCTGCGTTGGGACTATGTAAACATGGCAGCCGGTACCGGCTGCTACACCTGCCATACCCAGAAGGACTAAGGCCACGTCAGGAAAAATCCTGAGACCTATTGACCGCCACCCTGTTTGGCCAGTTGCTGACGAATTGCCTGAAAGAGAAGAGAGGTCTTCACCGGCTTGGCAATATAATCATCCATACCGATATCCAGACATTTATGGCGATCTCCCTCCATGGCATGTGCTGTCACGGCGATAATAGGAATATGGCCACCACTCTTTTTTTCAAGGGAACGAATGGCGGAGGTGGCCTGATGCCCTGTCATCTCAGGCATCTGAATATCCATGAGAATGAGATCAAAGGAACCCTGCCTGTAGGCCGCCACAGCCTCCCTACCATTGGCCACTGCCTCCACCTGCCAGCCCTGTTCCTCCAAGAGGTCCTTGAGCAGTTGCCGATTGACCTCCTCATCCTCGGCAAAAAGAATATGGGCTGAAAAAGCTTTACCGCTTTTAGCGCTGGTGTTCTGGGGGACGAACTCTGCGGCCTCCCAGGCCGCAAATCGCTCGCCTTTTTCTGGGGCAAAATCCAGGGCAACGGTGACATGAAAGGTTGAACCTTCTCCCAGCTTACTATCAACCCAAATTTTGCCGCCCATCATTTGAACCAACAGGGCCGAAATGGTCAGTCCCAAACCTGTGCCTTCGTATTTCCGGGTATTGGAGGTGTCGGCCTGGGTGAAGGCTCCAAAAATCTGGCGCTGTTTGCCCTCGGCAATACCCTCGCCCTGATCCCGCACCCTGAAATGCAGAACCACCCCTCCGTCAAATTGCCTCTCTACCTCGGCGCCGAAGAAAATCTCACCATGGTGGGAAAATTTAATGGCATTTTCAAGAAGATTAACCAAAATCTGCTGAAGACGATATGGATCACCGACAACGTTTTCCGGCAGATTTTTATTTTTTTGACAACGGAGAGTCAGCCCCTTTTTTCTGGCACTGTCCGCAACTTCTTTACAGGTGAGATCAAGGAGGTCAACCACCCGAAAAACTCGGCCGGCAAGCTGTAAATTTTCCGATTCTATTTTGGCAAAATCAAGAACCTTATCGACGGTATCAAGAAGCCGCTCGCTCGAGGCGGAGATCATCTCTACATAAGATTTCTGCCGCTCTGTGAGGTCGGAAACGGCAAGGAGACTGGTGAAGCCGACAATGCCGTTAATCGGCGTTCTGATCTCATGACTCATATTGTCGAGGAAATTCCTTTTGGCCTTACTTGCCTGGCCGGCGGCAATGCGGGCCTGGCCAAGGGCCTCGGCTGTTTTCTTATGATCAAAGACCTCCTCCATCAATTTATTATTAATAGAGATAAGGTCAGCGGTGCGCGCCGCCACCCGTTCTTCAAGCTTGGCATTGGCTTCCTTGAGTTCGTCCTGGGCCTGGGAGAGCCTGTCGCGCTGGACCTTCAAGGCCAACTGGGTGGCGATCCGGGCCTTTATGATGGAGAGGCTATAGGGCTTATGAATGTAATCAACTGCACCCATGGCGAGACCCTTGGCCTCATCCTCCTCCTCATTGATCGCCGTGACGAACATGACCGGAATTTCACTGGTGGCAGGATTGGCCTGTAACCGGCGACAGACCTCATAGCCATCCATCTCCGGCATCATGATGTCAAGCAAAACCAGGTCAGGCGGGGTTTCAGAGGTAGCCCAGCGCAGGGCCCTTTCGCCGTTGGTGGCAATGATGATTTCATAGGTATCCTCCAGGGCCTCAATGAGCACCTTGATATTGGCTGGCACATCATCAACCAACAGGAGGGTGTATTTCTCTTTTGCCGTCGTTGTCATCTGTTCAAGAACCATCTATTTTTATTCCTATCTGCGCTGCCAGCTTAAAGAGGGCCGCGCGTGCCGCCTCAAAATCAAAGCGTTCAAGACAGGCCTCAACCTCGTGGCGGCCCTCCTCAAAATCACGGCTGGCATACCGGGGCAGCTCCTGAAGAAACTTCTCAGCCTTTGGCGTATTGGCCTCAATATGACCAAGCAAGGCTGTAAGAATTGTGCGCAGTTCCGGGCCATCGGGAAGGGGTAAAAGCTTCTCGAAATCAATATCAGCACGGTCATCGGAGGCCTGGCCTATATATTTATGCACCCCGTCGAGCACTTCATGCAAACGGTTTTCCATGCAGGCCACCTTGTCTGCCGGCATGGTGGCCTGCTGCCGCAATGTTTTTTCAAGCTCACGGGCTGCCTCTTGCAGGAGACCGGCGCCAAGATTGCCGGCAACCCCCTTTAAGGTATGGACAATATGGAGGACTTTTTCTATCTCACCAGCCTGAAAATAGGACTGCATATCCTCCATGACACTTTTATTGTCCCTGGCAAATTCACTCAGGAGCTTACGGAAAAGAGGACGTTTATTATTTATGCGCCTGAGAGCCCGGTCAGCATCAATGCCGGGAAGGGCAAATTCGCTGTCCCCGGATGACACCTCGGCGGGCAAAGCCAACATGTGCCCCGCATCGACCCTATACAACGCATCACGTAAAACCTGGTACAAAATTTCCGGCTCAATGGGTTTGGCGATATACTCATCCATGCCGGCCGCCAGACATTTCGCCCGATCACCCTGCATGGCTCGGGCGGTCATGGCAATAATCGGCAGCCCTTTGAGCTCCGGGCGCTCACGGATCTGACGCGTCGCCTCTAAACCGTTAAGCCGGGGCATCTGAACATCCATTAACACGGCATCGATCTCAGGACCGACCTTGGCAAGGGCTTCCTCACCGTCTTCAGCCGTTATCACCTCAACTCCGGCATTCACCAAAAGCTCAGAAGCAACGGCCCGATTAATAGAGTTGTCTTCCACCAGCAAAACACGGTGGCCAGCCAAGACCTCTCGCGAGCGGGGGTCAAATTCTTCCCCGTCCACCTCTGGGGAACCGCCCTGCAGCAACATTTCGAGACAGGAGAGGAGAAGCTCTCTTTTTACCGGTTTACTGAGTACCGCTTTAACACCGTACTTATCAGCCCGACGCCGCAAATCAACATCCTGGCCGTCAGCCGAAATCATAACAATGGGGATGTCGGCAAAATCTGCTTCATTGCCAAGAACCTTGACCAAGCTGAGACCATCCATCCCGGGCATCGTCTGGTCAAGGAGGATAACATGGGGCAGGGCCCGCAGGCTGGCCATCTCCCGTAACTTATCCAGGGCATGATCAGCAGTTTCAGCAGTTTCAACCTCAAAATAAAAAGATGCGAACATCTTGGCCATAAAATGGCGAAACATCTTATTGTCATCAACCACAAGGACCCGGCTGCCAACAAATATGTCATTATATCGAGAGGGCAGTTCAACCTGAACCTGGCGAACAAAACGGCTGGTGAAATGGAAGGACGAGCCTTCGCCCGCCGCGCTTTCCAGCCATATACGACCACCGCAACGCTCGACAATCCGCTTACTGATGGCAAGACCAACCCCAGTTCCGCCATACTGGCGGGATATGGATTCATCGACCTGGGAAAAAGCCTCAAAAAGGAGCTCCTGCTGGCTAACGTCAACCCCTATACCCGTGTCGGAGACCGTAAAAACGAGCTCAACCTGGCTGCCCTCACTTTCCCCGACAGCAACCAGCAGGGCCACCTGACCCTCTTGGGTAAATTTGAGAGCGTTATTCATCAAATTAATCAACACCTGTCCCAGGCGAAGAGGATCACCAATAAGCTGAAGAGGCACATCATCATTGATGCGGACATCGAAATGAAGATTCTTTTCCAGGGCCCTCTGGGCAAACAGGGCCTTGAGGTTATCGACGACATCATTGAGGTTGAAATTAATCTCTTCGAGGTCAAGATGACC
>JBFFIS010000217.1:0-5007 GCA_041556375.1 Desulfurivibrionaceae bacterium
CTCCGAAATGATTGCGTGCTGCCTGAACAGGAAGTAGGTTAGTTTGTTAACGGTGCGGGCCTGTTTACTGCGGGATGGATGAGGGCGCTATGAAATCGCCAACTACGAGAAAGGGAAAAATGAAAAATTATCTAGGCATGGCAACGTTAGGAGTCTTTTTCGTCATTGGCTGCACGCAAACTATTACACCCGAAATGTTGCCGCTTGCTGAGAGCCTTCAGCCGCAAACAGCAAGGGAGATGGAAGACTTCAGGCATGCCCGCATGACATTCATCGCTCACTGTTCCGGCTGCCATTTTCATATGTATCCCTCAGAGTATAGACCCCGCCAGTGGAAATTGACCATGAAGGAGCATAGCGCCAACACCAACCTCAGCAAGGGCGACTACGAAAACCTCCGTCGTTATATTCTGCGGGCCAGTGAACTGGCGCATACCAAATAGCCCTTCTTGTGCTCGCTCGGGGAGGACGGTCTTGTTTTGCCCGGGCCAGGCCCTTACTTGATGGTGCTGATGGCGCCTTCATAGATGACGGGCTCAATGCCAATTTTCTTCAGTTCGCGGGCCGGGGTGTCACCGATCTTTACTACATAGAGCCGTTCACAGCCTGTTAAGGCCGTACTTACCCGGGCAAAGGCGGTCTGGGCAAAGGGATGGCCCTTTTGGTCGCCGTGTGAATAGGGCTCCACCACCACCTTACCCTGCCGGGTCAACACCCCTGCTTCCAGCTCAAAAATATAAAACTCCGAGGCCGTGCCGAAATGTTCGTCGACCTCGATACCATTTGTTGATGCGCATGCTATTCTCATGTCTTTTCCCCTAGATCTCAGATGAGAGATGAAAGAATTTCAACCACAGCCAGTCCCGGTTCCCTGACAGCCACCCGAAGAGCAGCTTTTTTTCGCCCGTCTTTTCAAGGTGTTCAGCCCCTCGCCAGTGTAGATGGCCTTCAGGCCCGCCTCAATAAAGCCGGACATGGTCACCGGCCTGATACCCGCCTCGCTGAAGATCTGGCGCGGGGAGTCGCCCATGTCACTGACCAGCACGGCCCGACAGTCGTAGAGTAGTCTGGTCAGGGCCTGCCAGCGGCCGATGCCGCCACCGGGCATGGGCGCCGGTCGTTCTTCCACCAGCTTAAAAGCCTCGCCGTCCTGCTCATAGATGAAAAATGAGGTGGTCTCGCCGAGATGCTGGTTGACCAGCATGCCCTCCAGGCTGGAGACTGCCACATAGGGCCGTGGCTTATTGGTCGGTGCCGGCATGGTGGCGCAGGCATTCAGGCAGCCGGCCATTTCGCCGGAGCGGTCCTTGCCCAGTAGACCGACGGCATCGGCCCGGCACCTCTTGCAATGGCGCATCTGGGGCAGATGTTTTTCACAGGTATCACGCAGGGCCTTCATGGTCGGTTTATTTGGTTCGCCAAGATCGGCAAAGGGCGTATCGGCATTGGGCAGCATGGCCATGCAGTTAAAGAGGTCGACGCCCATGGAGGCCATGGCCCTGGCCGTGTCCTCGGCATGGTGATCGTTGATGCCAGGAATGGTGATGAAGTTGACCTTCACCGTTACCCCTCGGCTTTTTAGCTTGTCAATGGCCTTGATCTGGCGGGCCAGGAGGAGCTCGGCTCCCTGAATATCGCGGTAGACGATATTGCCGTCGCGGACAAAGGTGTAGATCTTCCGGGTGATCCGCGGGTCAATACCATTTACGGTGACGGTGACGTGGGAGACACCGATATCCGCCACCTCATCAACATGGGGAGCAAGGCCTAAACCGTTACTGGACAGACAGAGAATGAGGTCCGGGTACTGGCGGCGCAGGAGCTGCATGGTGGTCAGGGTCTCATCGGCATTGGCAAAGGGATCGCCCGGCCCGGCAATACCAGCCACAGAGATGCGCGGTTCGGCAGCCAGCACCTTCTCCATATAGACCAGGGCCTGTTCGGGAGAGAGGATGGTGGAGGTCACCCCGGGCCGCGACTCGTTGACGCAGTCATATTTTCTATTACAATAATTGCACTTAATATTGCATTTGGGAGCCACCGGCAGATGAACCCGCCCGAATTTACCCTTTACCTTGGCGTTAAAGCAGGGATGGCGGCTGAGATCAGGCTGGGTGATGATTGTCTTCATGGTGAACTCCGTTTGTATATTTAAAATGGTATGTGCTTACATATAGGAATAGCCAACCGGCGAATCGCTCTGCTTCTTGGCGATCATGGCGTTAACCACCAGATCAAAGAGGCTCTGGGCGCCGCGATAGCCGATGTGCAGGATGCGCTGATCGCCCATGCGATCATGGATGGGAAAGCCCACTCGGATCATGGGGATTTCGAGTTTACGGGCCAGGGGATAGCCCTTGGAATGGCCGACCAGCAGATCAGGGCCCATCTCTTCAGCCATCTCGCTGATGTCAAAGAAATCCATGCCCTCAAAAATTTTGGGTTGCTCAGGCAGCAGCCCGTCAGTGGCCGCGGCGATCTCTGCCGCCAGCCTACCGCTCTTGCCTCCTGAGGCGCAGAGCACCGGCATGATGCCGATCTCGGCCAGAAAGGCGGTGAGGCCAACAACCAGATCTTCCTCGCCATAGACAATGGCCCGCTTGCCATAGATGTACTTGTGGCCGTCGACATAGCTGTCCACCAACCGCCCCCGCTCAAGGGCGTGTTTGCTCGGCAGAGGCTGACCGCTGATCACGGCAAGCTCATCGAAAAATCGATCACTGGCGGTGATGCCCATGGGCAGCGGCATCCTGGTATTGGCCACCTTGAAACGCTGCTCCAGGATGGCGCCGCCACTTTCCTCAGGCATGGTGTGGCCGAATTCAAGAGAGGCCTTGCTGCTGGCCATGGCCTTGATAGCCTGTAAGGGGGTGCCGCCGGACTGGATCTTCTCATAGGTCTTGGCTGCGGGACCGTCCATGGTCTCGGAGAGATCAGGGAGGATGGTGGCCTTCATCTTGAAATCATCAATAATTTCTTTAAGATAGCGGATGTCGGCAGGCGACACGAAGCCCGGCAGGATGTTGACTGTCTCGCCATTCCCTGCGGCCTCGGTCTCGGTGGCCAGGGTATCCACCATCGAGGCCACGGCATTATGAAAACCCTCCATGTGGGTGCCGTTATAGCTGGGGGTGGACACCTGGACCATCAGGGGCTTGTCACCCTTCACCTCACGATCATATTCATGGAGAAAGAGCTTAACGTCATCACCGATGGTCTCGGTGAGGCAGGTGGTGGCAATGCCGATCATCTTGGGCTGGTATTTCTGGGTGACGTTCATCAAACCCAGTTTCAGGTTGGGGCCGCCGCCATAGACGGCATGCTTCTCAGAGAGCGATGACGAGGCAATATCAATGGGCTCGTTGAAATGGCTGATGATATAGCGCCGCATATAGGTGGCGCAGCCCTGGGAGCCGTGAAGGTAGGGGACTGCCCCCTCAATGCCCTTAAAGGCCAGGGCGGCGCCAAGGGGGGTGCAGAGCTTACAGGCATTGGTGGTGGAGATATAATTAGGTTTCTTGGTCATGATGCACCTCCTGCCTGGTTCTGAAAACGTTCGGTAAAGCGCCAGACCGGGCTCATCACCGACGAGTAGACCTCTTCAGCGAAGTTGAGCATGCCGACAAAACCGGCCAGGGCCTCCTTGCGTTCATGGTTATGGTCGCAGAAGCCGACCCCGAGTTTATAGGCGATGGGCCGTTCCTTCACACCGCCGACAAAGATGTCGACATCCTTCTCTTCAAGAAAGCTGGTAAGCTCCAGGGGGTTGGTGTCGTCAACTATGATGGTGCCGGGGTCGGTGATCTCGGCAAGCTCGCGGTACTCCTCTTCTGTGCCGGTCTGTGAGCCGACCATCACCACATTCATGCCCAGCAAACGAAAGGCCTTAACCAGGGAAAAGGCCTTAAACGAACCGCCCACATAAATGGCGGCCTTCTTACCGGCCAAGGCCTTTTTGTAGAATTCAAGTTTGGGCAGCAAAACCTCAAGCTCCTCCTTGACCAGCTCCTGGGTGCGGCGCAAGATATCAGGGTCACCGAAATGCTCGGCAAGGTCGTAGAGGGCCTGGGCCATGTCTTCGACACCGAAATAGGAGACCCGGATGGAAGGCAAGCCATAGTCGTCTTCCATCATCTTGGCTAAGTCCATGGTGGAACCGGAACATTGGACAACGTTCAAGGCCGCGCCATGGGCCCGCTGCAGGTCAGCAACGCGGCCGTCACCGCTGATGTTGGCCACCACCTCAACGCCGATGCGCTTGAAGTAGTCGCGGATCATCCAGATTTCGCCGGCCAGGTTGAAGTCGCCAAGGATGTTGATTGAGTGGGGCGAGATGCCGGCGGTGTCGCCGGTGCCGATCAGCCGGGCCATGGCATTGCAGGCCGCTGTGTAACCGGCCCGCTTATTGCCCTTAAAGCCCTCTGATTTGACCGGGATCACCGGGATATTGTTTTCTGCCTCGACCTGTCTGCACACCGCCTCCAAATCATCGCCGATAATGCCGACAATGCAGGTCGAATAGACAAAGGCGGCCTTGGGGCTGTGGCGTTCAATGAGCTCGGTAAGGGCGGCGTAGAGCTTTTTTTCGCCACCAAAGATGACATCCATCTCCTGGAGGTCGGTGGAGAAGGAGAGGCGGTGCAGCTCCGGCCCGGAGGACAGGGCACCCCTGATATCCCAGGTGTAGACGGCGCAACCAATGGGGCCGTGCACCAAGTGCAGGGCGTCAGCAATGGGGTAGAGCACCACCCGCGAGCCGCAGAATACGCAGGCCCGCTGGCTGACGGCCCCGGCCAGGGAGTCTTTATTGCAGACCAGATTAAAGGGCTGCTCACCGGTGCGATGGATCTGATCCTGGCGTTCTTTGAGTGCTGCTTCCATAGAGCTTCTCTGTAGTTTGAGTTTTCAGTCTTCGGTAAGACGTTGAAAACAGTAGAGAGCAATGGCTGTGCCAGAACAATTTTTTTCAATATAATGGCAATAGATCAGGGGGATAGGTGAGGTGTC
>JBFFIS010000218.1:0-4989 GCA_041556375.1 Desulfurivibrionaceae bacterium
GATATTGCCATGCTTCACCATGAGAAATGGGATGGTCGTGGCTATCCCCTGGACTTGCCGGCGAGGAGATCCCTTTGGCCGCCAGGATCATGGCCCTTGCCGATGTCTTTGATGCCTTGACCTCAAGGCGCTGTTATAAAGATGCCTACTCCTTTGATCGGGCCCGGTCTATAATTGCGGAAGAGCGTGGCCGACATTTTGATCCCATAGTTGTCGATTCCTGTCAGCGCATGGAGGAAAAGATGCTGGCGGTTCAGGAGAAATTTCAGGAGCAGGAGTTTTCTTCAGCTGGGGAAAATTAAAACAGCTAATTTGTCGCCCGCCATAAAGAGGGGGAGGTGGCAGTTTCTAGAGATCTATTTCCTGGGGGATTGAAGGCGAGGGCTAATTATTTTTTGTTAATTTACTTAATAAATACCCGATATTATCCCAAGTGAGGTTTTCAGCATCAAATTTAAAGTTGACCAAGGTCGTACAAGTGGTTATTTTTGTACCAAACGGTCAGTTTGTTGAGGAGGATGTATGACCCAGATGAAAAAAGGTGAGAAGACCCGTGACCATATCTTAAAGACCACCCGTGCTATTTTGGTGGCCAACGGGTTTCATAACACCAGTATCAGCGACATTATTAAGGCCAGCGGGGTCAAGAAGGGCAATCTCTATTACCATTTTGCCAGCAAGGAGGAGATCGGGCTGGCTGTTTTGGAAGATGCCAAGGAGGAATTTTTTAATTTCCTGGACGCCTCCTTTGAGGGCGATTCTCCCTGCGCCAAGGTTATTAATTCTTGCAAGGCGATTTTTGCCGAACAGAAAAAGAATAATTTTGTCGGCGGTTGCCTCTTTGGCAACGCAGCTTTGGAAATGAGTGATAGTAATCCCCATTTTTCCGGAGTTCTCCACGGCGTGTTTTCTCGCTGGGTTGATGAAGTTGAGCAACAGTTGATTCTTGGTGGCGACGATTGTAGTTTTCAGGCCCAGATATCTCCGCGCTTGTTGGCCAAGGCCCTTGTGGCAACCATTGAGGGCGGGATCATGATGTCAAGGGTGAGTAAGGACGAGGCTGATCTCGACGACTGTTTGACAGTTATAGCGGCCATGGTCGGCGGATAAATTTTTTTTGCAATAAAATGTACCGTCTGGTCGGTACAAAGGAGGCGGCATGCGAGTTTTAGGTATTTCCGGGAGCCCTCGGCCGGGCAAAACCACAGATCGTTTGGTGAAGGAGGTTTTGGCCGCGGTTGACTGCGAAAGTGAATTTGTTTCTTTGGCGGGTAAAAAAATAGCCCCCTGCACAGCCTGTATGGCCTGTGTCAAGGATAATACCTGCAAGCTTAAGGATGATATGGGTGCGCTGCGCGAGAAGATTTTGGCTGCCGATGGTTTGGTGATCGGTGCCCCTAATTATTTTTCTGCCCTCAATGCCTTAAGTCATTGTTTCCTTGAGCGTCTCTGTCAGTTTCGCCACCGGGATTGCGATTCTCTGTCCGGCAAATATGCGGTGATCGTCAGTACAGGAGGTATTGAGCCCGGGGTGCCGGCGGCGATGATTGAAAAAATGCTGCCCTATTATCAAATCAATCATGTCGGCACAGTGGTTGCCCAAGGCGCGGCCTCCTGTTTTACCTGTGGTTACGGGGAAACATGTAGCACTGGCGCGGTTCGTATGCTCTGCGGCGAAGGGGTAAAAATAACTGACGACATTATCCCGGACCTCAGCAAGCAGCCGTATGCGATTGATGTGGCAAGGGGATTGGGTAAGAAGCTTGGGGAAGTATTAGGTGTAGTTGTTTGAAGGTAGCCTGAATTTCTCAAGCGTTGTGGTGGCAGGAGGAAATTCCTGCCTAAAAAAACTTAGGAAGAGGTGTGGTCATGAGAAAAAGTTTAATTACCAGTTTAATGCTAGCCCTGGTTGTCACCTTGGTGGGATGTGCTGGGAAGAATGCCAGGTTTACAATGCCGGATCAAGGCATTTTGCAGGACACTGGCAGCGGTCAAATGTGGCAGTTGGAAAGAAGTAAAAGGTTTAAAACGTATAAAGAGGCCCAGGCCTTTGCGGAGCAGTTAACCCTTGGAGGCTATAATGATTGGCGTCTGCCCACCATCTATGAACTCTATGATCTTAACTATCTTTTTGACCTGCATAAAAACGGGAATATCACCTTGAACAGAGAAGGCAACTACTGGTCTGGTGAGAAGGACGGTGACGGCATGATTGGTGCCTGGGCTATCTCGGACCAGTGCGATCCTTCAAGGCAATATGAGCCGGGAAAGGCCGGCTATGTCCGCGCTGTACGGCCGTAGGTAGGGGAGTGAATTACAGGGCCTCCCTGGTTAATAAGGAAAGGATGCTATGGAGTTTATAAGGAAATGGCTACAGGTGATCTTTGCCTTTTCGGTAAATGGCAACTGGTCCTTTCCTTTTACCAAGGGGATTTATCAAGGGCCATTGAAGGTGATTTGTTCACCGGGGCTTAACTGCTACTCTTGCCCGGCTTCAACCACATATTGCCCTATCGGCTCGCTGCAAAACCTCATTGCCGGGGTGCGACTTGCCATTGAAAATGGCCAGCATTATTTCGGCCTATCAGTGCTTGGCACCATGGGGATTTTCGGTGGGCTTTTTGGCCGCCTTATCTGTGGCTGGATGTGTCCCTTTGGCTTTGTTCAGGAGATGCTCCATAAGATCTCCTCTGAAAAGGTTAAAATTCCCCGGCTGTTAAACTATGGCAAATATGGAGTGTTACTGGTTTTTGTAGTCCTTCTGCCCCTCTTTGTGGTGGATGACTTTGGCGGCGGCGGCCCATGGTTTTGTAAAACTCTCTGTCCGGCAGGAACCTTAGAAGCAGGCCTGCCTTTGCTGCTTCTCCAGCCCCATCTCCGCTCGACCCTGGGCGTGCTTTTTGTGGGCAAGATGATGGTTCTGGTTCTCTTTATGGTTTGGAGTGTCTTTAGTAGTCGTCCTTTTTGTCGGGTTATGTGTCCCTTGGGTGCTTTTTACGGCCTTTTTAGCCGGGTTCGCCTGGTGCGGATGCAGTTGGATAAACAGCGATGTACCAGCTGTGAGGCCTGTCATGCTGTCTGCCCTATGGAGGTAAAGTTTAATGAGAACCCTAATGATGCCGAGTGTATTACCTGCATGGCCTGTATGAGTAGGGCGTGTAAGTGTAATGCCATTTATGTTGAGATTGGTGGCGTGCCGATACATGCTGGGGCCAGGCCTGTGGAAATTACCAGTTCTGAAGTCGCAGTTCGACAAGGTCAGGAGGGGTAATGGCTAGGAAAACACATCGGCTCAATTATAAGATGCGGAAGTCCCCTATAGTGGTCATTGGCGGGGCTGTGCTGCTCTGGATAGCAGGAGTTGCTGTGGGCGAACCGGAACGGGTTTGGGAACAAGCCTGTCAGATTTGCCTGAGTTGTATCGGTTTGGGATGAAAGAGAGATTTTTTATATGAAATTAGCGGAGGTAGTTCCCATGCGGACATTTTATTCAAGGGGAGTTGGGCCAATAATGGCTTCCATACTTTTTATGGTCATGATGCTCAGCGCTTACACATCGGCGCTAGCAGGGACGCCAATGCCTGAATTTCAACTTCCCGGGGTTGGCGACTCACCTGAGGTCGTCCGGAGTAATGATTATCAGGGTAAGGTTGTCCTTGTGAATTTCTGGGCTACCTGGTGCCCGCCCTGTCGGCGGGAGATTCCCTCTCTCATTCGCCTTCAAGAGGAGAACCGGCATAAAGGTTTTATGGTGATCGGCATCTCCATGGATAAGAGTGCCCCGGACAAGGTGGCTGCCTTTGTCAAAAAGATTGGCGTCAATTATCCCGTGGCCTTGGGGAACAAGGAGATCGCCACGAGTTTTGGGGCCCTGGGCACTATCCCATCATCCTTTCTGGTTGATAGGAACGGCATGGTGGTCAAAAAATATCCTGGCTATACAACCTATGAAAAGATGGCTAAGGATATCAAAAAGATGATGGATTAAAATGTGGTGTGATGTGAAACGTTGTTGCCCCAGGAGAGGCCCCGGAAGTAATTCCTGGGCCTTTTTTTGTGTTCAGGAGGCTCAGCAGCTTAGGGCAAGGACGGAGAAGTGCGAGAGCTGTAGTCTTTTATCCTTAAAAGTTCTTCTCTGAGTCGAGCAGCAGGGTAATAGGTCCATCATTGATGAGGTGGACCTCCATCATGGCCTGGAAGATGCCGGTGCCGACTGCCACCCCCAAACCTTCAACCTGCTTGATAAAGAAAGTGTAGAGCTCTTCCGCCTTTTCCGGGCCGGCCGCTTTGGAGTAGGAGGGCCGCCGCCCTTTACGGCAATCACCATAGAGGGTGAACTGAGAGACAATGAGGGCCTCGCCGCCAATGTCGAGGAGGGAAAGGTTCATCTTGTCCTCATGGTCCGGGAAAATACGGAGGTTAACGATCTTGTCGGCCAGGTAGATGGCATCTTTTTGGGTATCCTCCCTGGTGACGCCCAGAAGGATAAGTACTCCCTTTTTTATCGAGCCGGACTCTTTGCCGGCAACGGTTACAGAGCTTTCTTTTACCAGTTGAACGACAGCGCGCATGATGTGTTTCCTAGTCCTGATGTTTCATGCGGCCCGCTAAAAAGAGGGCCAGAGAAAGGGAAGTGATAACGGCGGTTTCGGCTCGCAAGGTCAGGGGGCCGAGGGAGATGGTTGGCATTCGTTGCTGGCAGAGGGTCACTTCGGCACTGGAAAATCCGCCCTCCGGGCCAATGAAGAGGTGCAGGTCTGGCACATTTTCCGGAAGAGCTATGTCGCCCGGGCCTTGTTGTTGCTCATCTTCCCAGAACAGCACCGAGGCGTCATCCGCCGGCAGGTTATGGATGTGGTTGGCAAGAGGGGTCGGCTCTAAGATAATCAGGGGCCAGTTACGGCCGCATTGCTTACAGGCCTCAAGGGATATTTTGTGCCAGCGCTCTCTTTTTTGATCCTTGGGTGGCCTGGCCTCGGTGAATTCCGA
>JBFFIS010000219.1:0-4982 GCA_041556375.1 Desulfurivibrionaceae bacterium
AAGGCGACGAAGAAGGCGCCGGCCATCAGGTACTCGACGCCCTTGATGTGGGTATAGAAGTCGACCAAGGTCTCGTATTCACCTAAGTTACCGGTGGCAACGAGAAACTGGCGGGCCATCTCGCCGACCTGAAAGTTTACGGAGCCAAGGCCGGAAACCAAGGCCATAATGGCCCAGATGCCGAAGGCGCCGCCCAAGCCGCTGATGATGCCGAAGAAGATTCCTGTTTTTTTCTGCTCAGTGTTCATGTTTGTTCTCCTGGTCGTTTCGTATGTATACTTTTAAAGTCTTTGTTCCTCTTACATGCCGGTGATGGCAGAGAGGTAGCCGGTGACGACGCCGCCGATGCCGCTGGTCATTAAGGCGCCAATCATGCAGGCGATACCCCAGGCGCCGACAAGTCCGGCCATGGTGGTCACCATGAGCATGCCTGCCTTGGAGGCCTGGTTGATGTCTTCAGCAGCGTTATGGGTAGTGGTTGCCTGGGTTTGGATTTTGGTAGTCTCTTTCATGGCCGTTCTCCTTATCTTGTGGTGTCTGGTTGTTTTTGTGCCTTGTTGAAAAGTATAAAGAGCATAGGCCGTGCCAGGCGTGCCACAAATCCTGACTTATTTTCTGAAAAAACGTTATTTCAATAGGTTGGAGGCGGTGGTGCTACAGGTGTGCGGTGTTTTCCTGCGGCAATGCCGCGGTGGTGTGCCACACATTTTGTGGTAAAAGGCTGCAACACAATGTGTGGCTGCTACAGGTTGTGCCACACTTTGTCGGTCGGAAGAAAAGGAGATTTGGCAGGGAAAGTGTTTTCAGAAAGGGCTGTGGTTATGCTACACTGATCGCATACTGCTAAAAATGGTAAGTAACGAAAATTGTTATGGAAGCAAACGAACTCATAAAGAAGATCCAGGATCTGCCCACCATCTCCACGGTGGCCATGCAGATTAATGAAGAGCTCAAGAAAGAATCACTGACTGCTAAGTCCCTGGCCGCCCTGATCAACCAGGACCCCTCCCTTACCGCTAAACTCCTCAAACTTTCCAACTCAGCCTATTACGGCCTGGTGCGCCAGGTGACCACCATGGAAAAGGCGGTTACCGTCCTTGGCCTTAATGCCGTGCAGAGTATGGCCATGACCGTCTCGGTATATAAGGTCTTTGACGCCGGTCCGGCGGAGTTTGATTTTCAGGGTCTGTGGCTCCACAGCCTGGGATGCGGGGTAGCTGCCAAGAATCTCATGGTGGCCGCATCGCCGCAACTGGCCGAGCAGGCCTTTGTCTGCGGGGTTATCCACGATGTCGGCAAGATTGCCATTGCCGATAAGCTGCCGGAAGAGCTGGCAGCCATGATGGCCCTTATTGAGGGGGAACAGATGTCCCAGGCCGATGCCGAGAGTAAAGTCTTGGGCTTTAGCCATCAGAAGATTGGCGGTCGGATGGCATCTGGCTGGAATTTTCCCGACAACTATGTCTTTGCCGTCAAGAGTCACCATAAGGCCTTTCCCCTCAAAGAGCAGGATGATCCTCATGCGGCACGCCTTGCCGAGGCGGTTCTGATCGGAGACAAAATCTCCAGGGCCCTGGGGTTGGGCAAAAGTTCTAATCCGGCCAGGGAACAGGTCACCCCTCAGGAATTAGAGGCCTTTGGAGTCTCCAACACCAGTCTGGCTAAAATGATCCAGAAGATTAGAAATGATTTTCAGCAATTTGTCGAAAGTTGGGGGGTGGGTGCCGCCTAGGCCTGCCTCTTACGCCCTGATGATGAACGTGCCTCCCCGGCATCCTGGGGAAATTTCAGAGCATTACCGCAGAGAAATAAATACGCCATGATTGGCTGGATCTACCTGGTAGTAGCGTATAAGGGTAGAAATATTCTTGCTGTTCAGGACCGTGCCCGCCCCGAGCAGCAAGACTCCGGTACCACTGGTGACATCCCGGCTGATCTTCATGCCTTCTTCCAGGTCATCTGGGCTCAGTTCCTTTTCGGTGAGCTCCCCGGCTGGCAGGTGTTCTATATAAAAATCCTGGGCCGCGGCAACGACTGTCTTAATAAGCTTTGGGTCAAAGGCCTTGCCCGCTTCATCCTTAATATGGGCGCTCACTAAATCAATACCGGCGTTGCCTTCGTAGTTTCTCAGGTCTTTGTCGAAATAATCAATGATGGCCAGGATGCGCGCCCCTTGGGGGATCTCCTTTTTTTGCAAACCGTCAGGGAAGCCATGACCATCAAAGCGTTCATGGTGATGACGGATCAAAAGCCCTGCGTCGCGCAGCTCCTGAATACCTTCGACAACTGTCTGGCCGCGCACCGCATGCTTGGTGTACTCCTGTCTTTCGTGGGGAATCATTTTGTCTAGCGGCCGGTGCAGTATGGCATCAGGAATGCCTATCTTGCCGATATCGTGAAGGAGGGCGCCGACCATAAGGGTCTCTCTGTCCTTTTTTGAGAACTCAAGAGCCTTGGCCACCATGCCGGCTATTTCAGCGACATTGCGGGCGTGGGAACGCATGGACTTGTCGCGCATCTCAAGCAGAGATGAAAAGGCCACAATGGTATTTTTAAAATTACTCCGCAGCTGTTTATTGCGGGCCTGGAGTTCTCGCGTCTGCTCCTCGACCTTTTTTTCGAGCTCAGCATTCCAGTTGGTCAACTTGTTGTTTTGTTCTAGGACCAGGGCGGTGAGGCGCTTGTTTTCCTTGATCAGGTTGTAGAGTTTCAAGGCCTCCTGGACAGTTTGCAGAAGCTCGTTGTCCTTCCATGGCTTGTGGAGATAGCGCCAAGCACCGCCCCGGTTAATGGCATCCACGGCTGCGGTAATGTCTGCATAGCCGGTGAGGAGGATGCGCACGGAATGGGGCGCCACTTTTTTGCTCTTTTCCAGGAAATCAACACCCTCCATCTCCGGCATCCTTTGGTCGGAGACAATGACCCCCATCTCGCCTTCCTCTTTGAGGATCTGCAGGGCCTCTTTGCCGGAGCTGGCAATAAAGACCTCAAACTCGTCATCCATAAAGAGGCGGCGCATGGCGCGCAGGATGTTGACCTCATCATCAACAAAGAGGATACGGCCACCGATTACTTCATCCTTTGATTCTGTCATGGCATCATGTCCATCAGTTGGAGTAATTGTCCAATACGAGGATCTTGCCCTCTTGACCCTGTTCGCTTTTCATGTATACCGCCGTAAGTTGCAAGGGCGTATCGTTGATAACCACCTTGTCGCGGACTATATCACCCTCTTGAGCAACTTGGGCGAAGAGCTGCAGGATGCTGTCCGGCAGGGTGTCTTTGGCATTGGAGCCAACATGGCCCAGGGGGAAAGGGCCGGCGTCAAGCAGTTCAGCGCATTTCCGGTTAAATTGGACAATAGTGTCGTTAAGATCAACCCCCAAAACACCAACGGGCAGGGTGTTGAGGATGAAGTGGGCATTGGCCAATACCTTGTTCTGAAAAAGGATTTCCTCGCTCCTTTCCTCGACCATCTTTTCGAGGTTGTCGTTGATTATTCGCAGCTCTTCATTGGTGTCTTGCAGCTCTCTGCTGAGGGCATTATTTTCCTGCTGGAGGAAGTAGAGTTCAACGGCCTTGGCAATGGTGACCCGCAACTCGTCATCATTCCAAGGTTTGGGGATAAATTTGTAGATCTGACCCTCATTGATGGCCGAGACAATGGAGGCTGTGTCGGCATAACCGGAGAGAACGATACGCACCGTCTCCGGCCGGCGCTCATAGACCTTTTTGAGGAAATCAACACCATTCATGGTGGGCATCCGGTAATCGGAGATGACCACCTGGACCCCCGGTGTCTCGTCTAGGATTTCAAGGCCCTGCTCTCCCGATTCAGCAGTAAGAATGTCGTAGTCCTCGTCCATGAAGAGGCGCCGTAAGGCCTTGAGGACATTGGTCTCATCATCGACACAGAGAATAGTGATATCTTGATCAGTCATCTGTTGCTACCTCATGCACAGGGAGTGTGATGGTGAAGGTGGTACCCTTACCCACCTCGCTTTGTACATCAATGGTGCCATGATGTTTATTGGTAATAATGTCGTAGGCGATGCTTAAGCCCAGGCCGGTACCCTTGCCGACCTCCTTGGTGGTGAAAAAGGGGTCAAAGATGTTGGAAAGCTTGTCTGCCGGGATCCCGCTGCCGGTATCGCTAATGGCGATGTGGACGTGGTCTTCGTTGCCAGAGGTTGTGATGGTGATCTCACCGTGTTCAGCAATGGCCTGAGCGGCGTTGACCAGCAGGTTCATGATGACCTGACCAAGCTGATGGGGAAAGCAGGTAACCATGGGCAGGTCCGCTAAATTCTGGTGCAGGGTGGTTTTGTATTTAAGCTCATTCCAGACGATTTTGACCGTGTCGGTGATAATATCGTTAATGGAGGTCTTTTCATATTTTTGCTGGTCGGTGCGCGAGAAACTGCGCAGGCCCTGGACAATCTCAATAACGCGCTGGCCGCCGTTTAAAGATTCGTCGATCAGGTCCTTGAGGTCCTCCTTGATATAGTCGATCTTCATTTTTTTGCGTTGAGCGGCCACCTCTGCCTGCAGCTTTTCGTCAGGATGACTGGCCAGGGCAGAGGTCTGAATGTCCATGAAATCAGTGAGGCGGCTGATATACTTCTGCAGGGAATGGAGGTTGCTGGTGATAAAGCCCATGGGGTTATTGATCTCATGAGCGACGCCAGCGGCAAGCTGGCCGATGGAGGCCATTTTTTCGCTCTGCAGCATCTGGCTATGGCTCCGGTGGAGTTGGTCGTGGAATTGTTTGCGCTCCAGGGCATAGCGGATGGATTTGAAAATGAGCATGTTGGTGCTCTGGCCCTTAATCAGATAGTCCTGGGCGCCGAGCTGAAGGGCCTTGGCAGCCATATCCTCATCGTCGGTGCCGGTCATAATGATGATTGCGGCCTTGGTCTCGGTCGCCAGTACGGCCTTTAGGGTGTCCTGTCCCATGCTGTCAGCCAGGTTGAGATCAAGGA
>JBFFIS010000220.1:0-4977 GCA_041556375.1 Desulfurivibrionaceae bacterium
CCCGGTTTTTCCCTTTTTCGTCATCAACCTCGTCATGGGTATGACCCGGCTGCCCCTGTGGAAATTTTATTGGATTTCCCAGGTTGGTATGTTGCCGGGCACCATCGTCTACGTCAACGCCGGCAAGGAGCTTGGCAAGATCGAGTCACTGGGCGGCATTCTGTCGCCAGGCCTGCTTGTTTCTTTTATTATCCTCGGTCTTTTCCCGATTACGGTGAAAAAGCTCATGGCAGCTGTGAAAAGGACGCCAACTTCTGAGGCCAGCTGAGGGCAGCCTGCTAGATGATCTCCATGATCTTCTCGGTGAGGTCTGCCATGTTAAAAGGCTTCTGGATGAAGCCGGCGCAGCCCCGGTCGACAATGTCGGAGGCCTGCCCCTCGATGCTGTAGCCGGTGGAGAGCAGGACCTTGATGTCGGGCTTGATCTTGCGCAGTTCATCAAAGGTTTCACTGCCCCCCATGCGGGGCATGATCATGTCGAGAACGACAAGGTCGATCTCTTTATTTTTCTCCCTGAAGACCTCCACGGCATGATAGCCGTCATCAGCAGTAATGACCCGAAAACCTCGGGCCTCAAGGAGCTCCTGGCCTGTTTCCCGGATTGCTTCGTCATCGTCCACCAGCAAAATGGTACCTTCAGGTACTCGACTGCTGAAGGCGGAGGCACGCCCTGCAGTGATTGGACTTTCTTTGGAGGCAGGGAAGTAGATGTGAAAGGTGCTACCTTCCCCCATGGTGGAATCCACCTCAATATGGCCACCATAGGCTGCGACAATGCCGTAGGTGGAGGCCAGGCCGAGTCCAGTACCGCGGGACAGGTCTTTGGTGGTGAAAAAGGGCTCGAAAATATGGGGGACAATATCGTCAGGGATACCGGTGCCGGTATCGCTGACGGTAAAATGGATATAGTCACCACGAATGCCCTCGATCAATTTGTCCTCGATGCTGTCGTAGGATACTCGATTACTGGCAATGGTCAGGGTGCCGCCACCTGGCATGGCGTCGGCAGCGTTAATAAAGAGGTTGAACAGGACCTGCTCGATCTGGCCCTGGTCGGCATTAATGATCAGGGTCTCAGCAGCCAGGTCGGTGTGGACGGCGACCTCCTTGCGGGTTCTGGAAAATGTTTCAACAATGGTCTGGATCAGATCATGAAAGTTGAGAAGCCGGACATCGTATTGACCCTGACGGGCATACCCTAAGAGCTGACGGGTAAGACGGCCGCCGCTGTCGACAAGATTTTCGATGCTGAGTAGGTGGGCGAATTCCGGTTTCGAGGAGTCGCAATGGGAGATGAGCAGGGAGTTATGGCCCTGAATACCCATGAGGAGATTGTTGAAGTCATGGGCGATGCCGCCAGCCAAAGAGCCCAGTGCTTCCATCTTCTGGGCATGGCGCAGCTGGGTGTCTTTTTCCTGGAGATCCTTTAAAACCCGGGCATTAAGGTCGATCTCAGCTGACAGATAGCTGTTGGCCTGGGTGAGTTCCTTAGTCCGTTTGGCAACGCGAACCTCGAGCTCGTCATGGGCCTTTTGCAGGGCCTCCTGCTGGTGGGCCACTTTTTTCTGGAGGTGGATTTTTTCCAGGCAGTTTTTCAGGGTGATTTCCAGTTCAGAGACGCCGACTGGTTTTAAGAGAAAATTATAGGCCCCAAGGCGCATGGCGCGCAGGGCTGTATCCAGGTCACCATGGCCGGTGATCACCACCGACTGCAAATCAGCCTGACTCTCCGAGGCCTTTTCCAAAAGGGTGATGCCGTCCATGCCAGGCATGCGGACATCTGTCACCAGGATGTCAATATTCTTGCTGCCAAGCTGGCTGAGAGCCTCGTCTCCTGATTGGGCCGTAAAGATTCTGAAATTACGGGCTTCAAGCTGGCGCTGGAGGAGCTCAAGGATTTCCGGCTCATCATCAACCAGCAGGATAGTGCCTATACTCTTATTTAATTCGACGCTCATAATGAAAGTATACCGTTAAAATTTTTCGTACCTGACTGGCAACGCTTCAGGGGGCACCAGAGGTCATGGTTCGTCAAGAGGCGTCATGAAAATCCGAAAGATACTGCCCCGGCCCTGACTGCTGCCCACTACCAACTCCATGCCCATCTCCTTTACCAGGCCATGGACAATAGAAAGGCCGAGGCCGGTGCCGCTGCCGACCTCCTTGGAGGTGAAAAAGGGTTCCAGACAGCGATCAAGCTCTTGGGGGCTCATGCCGATGCCATTATCCTCAACCTCAAAGATGAGGCGGCTGTCCCGTTCATCCTGGTAAAGGCGAATGATAACTGTCGGGGTATATTCGCCTCCTTGCCTCTCTTTACGGCTGGTCACGGCATAGCGGGCGTTAGAGAGGAAATTGATGACAATCTGCTCAAACTTCTGGGCATTAGCATTGACCCGGGGCAGATTCATGTCGATTTCCTCCAGGAGAACAAGGTTGTTTTTTCTGAATTGTTCCCGGAAGAAGGAGAGGGCCAGGTTCAGGGGGCTGGCGATATTAAGGAGAGTCATTTCGCCGGTTTCAGCCCGGCCAAAGGAGCGCATATTATTGATGATAGTGGTGGCACGCTCCACCTGGCCGATAATTTTATCGACATCAGTGGCCTCAATGGCCTCTTGGGCATTACGGCGGAAAAAATCACGCAGCCCATCTGCGGCCAGGCGAATAATGTAGAGGGGCTGGTTGAGCTCATGGGCAATGCCGGTGGCCATTTCTCCCAGGGCACTCAGGCGGCCGGCGTGGATCATCTGGGTCTGTTTTTCCTCAACCGCACGCTTTGCCTCATTGAGGGCGGTAATATCCTTGCCGATACAGATGATACCGTTGAAATTGCCCTCTGGGTCGAGAACCATGGCTGCCGAGAACATCATGTCGGTCAGGGTGCCATCCTTGTTGATGAAGTGGATCTCGGTGTTGGCCAGAGTTTTTTCAGTTGTAAATTTTTCCAGGTGTTTGCCCCAGAACAGCTGTGATTCCTTGAGGAAGGCACTGAGGTGGCGGCCGACCATTTCTTCCTTGGCATAGCCGAGCAGATTTGCCGAATAGGGGTTGATCTCGGTAATAGTGCCCTCCGGAGAAAGAATAATGCGGGAGTCCTGCAGGGAGGCAATGGTCTTCTCGCTGATCTCCCTGGCCCGAGCCAGGTCGCTAGCGTAATTGCTCAGACGGCCGTTGAGGCTAGAGATGGTGAGCCAGACGACGATGAGCAGGATAATGATTAAGGCCGAGGCCAGGGTGAGCTTGGTGCGCACCTCACTCTCCAGGTTCTCAATAACGGCCAGGTTGTTGCTGAAGTGGGCTATGCCGAGAAGCTCGCGGGTGGTTGGGGAGAAAAGGGCGATGGGCACGTTGACGCAGTTACTGGGCGTCTTTTCTCCAAAGCTCATGTCTAAAGAGCCGGGCGGGGCTTTGATTACATCGTAATCAAGTTCCAGCCTGATTTTTTTGGTAAAGGGTTTTTCTGACTGGGGCACACGAAAGAGCAGAATTTTGTCCATGGCCAGGCTCAGGTTGTCTGCCCGCCGCTGGCCGTGCTCATCAGCAATCTCAAAGGCGATAATTTGGGCCTGGGCCGTGGACAGGGCCTGGGAGTAAGCTGAGGCCTCGGAGCGCAGACGGGGCTCAAGGGCAAAGAGCCAATAACTGACCAGGGCTCCCTCTAGGACAGCTGCCAACAGGACAAAAACCAGGGTGATGCGACCATGGTAAGAATCAGATCTGTTGAAAAAGGAGCGGAGAAAATTCAATGTATCTCAGTTTCGGGATAGTGCGTGGCAATACGGAGAAAAAAGGGCTTTAAATCCAGTTTTGAGTCAGTCAGTGTGGTCAGATTGACCTGGGGCAGAATACGGGCGGTTACAGCAATGGAGCCGGTAACCCCGAGGGTGACATCACCGACAAAGGGAGAAAAGGTAATGATGCTTTTGGCTTTGCCGTAATTGACAACAGCGGCAAGGTGGGGCAGGTGGGGCTGGGCTATAAAAATTCCTGCTGGTTGCTGGCTATGAAATTCATCATAATCGTCGCGAACAATAACGACCTTCAGGGGAGTGCCTTTGATCTTTTTTATGTCCCGCAAACGAGCCGCTACTTTCTGGGCGGTACGTCTATCGTTATGGTGAACAATATAGATGACAAGGTTGCCATCAGCGTCTTTTTTGGCAGTGATCTGCTGATCGGCGGCCAGAAAGCTGGGGAAGAGGTCGAGGCCTGCATAGAGCCGTCTGGTCGAGTGGCTATCAAGATTTTGAGCCGCCAGAGAAGCTGTAACAAGACACAGCAGGAGCATGCCCACGAGGCAGAGCCCACATGATGTCTTGAGGGAAGCTATGTTTCTTTTATGCAAAATCACGATTTCTATTACGCCCAGATTTTATTTTTGAGGTCAATGACGGAATTTTTTCTCATCGTTTTTTGGCGGTGGTCAGCGGACATAAATTAAAAGTCGTAGGAGCATTGGGCCCACCAGTATCTGTCCTGGGTCTCAAAATCATCAGGATAGCTCACCGATGACTGTGAAGGGTTGAGAATCTCTTCGTTGAAGATATTCTGGACCCCGACGCGTAGCGTCAGGCCTTCAATATTGGTGGGGAAGAAGGACCAGGTAAGGTCCACCTTGTCATAGCTTTTCAGGTCATCACGCGGATCGGTCACCGCCCTGGTCCGGTCGTCGACAAAACGATACTGGCAGACCAGAGAAGACCAGGGTGTCAGCTGGTACATGAGGGCGGCATTGGCCTGCCATTTGATCGCACCCACCACCTCTTTACCACTATCGATGTCCTTGGTGTGGGCATAGGAAAGATTGCCATCAAACTTGAGGTTGCTGAGGATCTCCTGTTCAAGTTCAACCTCAAAACCGAGCTGTTTGGCGCCATTGCTGTTGGTGTAGCGGGCCAGGGTGCCGTTTGGTTCGGTGACAATGAGATCGTTGAGGCGTGAGTAAAAGAAGGTGATTTTGCTGGTGTGCTGTGTTCG
>JBFFIS010000221.1:0-4963 GCA_041556375.1 Desulfurivibrionaceae bacterium
CAGTGCTGGGGATGTCCTTGCCTGCCCGTTTCATGGCCTCGGCAACAATGCCGCGCATGGAGCCGCAGCAGGGGACCTCCATAATGGCGGTGGTCACTGAGGAGATGCCGGCGGTGGTAAAGATTTCAGCCAGTTTATCCACATAGGACATCTGGTCGTCAAACTTGGGGCAACCCATCATCACCACCTTGCCGTTGATGAAATCCTGGTGGAAGTTGGCATAGGCGATGGGCGTACAGTCGGCGGCGATGAGCAAGTCAGCCCCCTGCAGGAAAGGCGCTGTGGGTGGTACCAGGCGGATCTGTACGGGCCAGTGGGTCAGGGCTGACGGACCGGCTGCTGTCATGGCCTGTGGCTGATTGGCGCTTTGGCAGGGAGTCTGGGGTACAAAGCTCTGGATATTACTGCCAGCGCAACCGCAGGCCATTTCTTGCGGAGCACTTGCAGGGGCCTCTTTGGCCTTGTTGGCCTCAATCAGGGCCTCGACAGCCTCTTCATCAAACTCATCACTGACCCGTTCGATAATTTTCAAGGCGCCGGTGGGGCATTCTCCCAGGCAGGCGCCCAGGCCGTCGCAATATTTTTCAGCGACCAGCTTGGCCTTGCCGTCGACAAGCTCCAGGGCAGCCTCGGCACAGCCGATAATGCACTGGCCGCAGCCGTTGCAAAGCTCTTCATCTATTTCAATTATTTTCCGGCGAACCTTCATAGCGTTACCTCTATTTGAAAAACTTGCCGGGCCAGCTTCTGGCCGGCCTCGGTGAGAAATGATTTGTTAATTATGGACCTTAATTTTTCGGGGCTCCGTCCACCCGCAGGTTGATCCTCCTGAAGGTTGACCATAAGATCGGCATCATAGAGAACCTTAAAGTTAGTGCTCTCATCGGGACGTGGCTGGTGATGATGGCCGATAATATCACAGATTTCAGCAATGATCTCCTCTTCAACACCAAGGTCCGTTAAAATTTTTCGGGCCACAGGCGGGCCTTCCTGGTGCTGATATTTCGCAGCACTTGACTGAAATTTCCGTTCCGCCTCTTTGATGCCGATGTCGTGGAGGTAGCCACAGGCCATGATCACGGCCGGGTCGCCCTGCTCATACTTGTTAATCTGCTCGGCGTAATCAGCAACCTTTTTGGCATGGTTGATGCGCCTGGTGTCGCTGTCAAAATAGTGTTCCATGGCGGCCAACACCCGGTCTTTCAAGGAGGATGGCTTGCCTTTTTTGAGCTGCAGGCCTTCCGGCAAAGAGCCCAGGCATTGCTCGGCATGGGGACAGTATTCAGCGCAGCCGAAATTAATATGCGGATTCATCATCCGGTAGCCGCACTCAGGGCAAGGCCGGCTGGAATCATCCTTGAAAAATTCAAGAACTGTTCCACACTTGGGGCATTTGGCCTCAAAGATGTCTCTTCCTGACCAGTAACGGCTATCCTGTCCGGGACATTTCATTGTAAAACTCCAGAATTAAGCAGAAGTATTCAGGAGTGAGACACAACAGACATCATTGTGGTTTCACAATTCTCACTCCTGAATACTGGTGTTACCTATCCCAGAATCGCCTTGAGATCTTCATCCGGGGTGGAGATGGGCATGATGTTGAAGTTCTCCACCAGAACGTTGAGGACGTTCGGGGTGACAAAGGCCGGCAAACTGGGTCCAAGACGGATATCTTTGATTCCCAAGTGCAGCAAGGTCAGCAGAATGGCAACAGCCTTCTGCTCGTACCAGGAAAGCACCATGGAAAGCGGCAGGTCATTGACGCCGCAGTCAAAGGCACCGGCTAAAGCAACGGCAATTTGGATGGCGGAGTAAGCATCGTTACACTGTCCGACATCAAGGAGGCGGGGGATGCCGCCGATATCGCCGAGCTGCTTGTCAAAGAAGCGAAACTTGCCGCAGGCCAGGGTAAGGACCATGCAGTCTGACGGGATCTTGTCTACCAGTTCGCTGTAGTAGTTGCGGCCAGGCTTGGCGCCATCACAACCGCCCACCAGGAAGAAGTGGCGAATGGCCTTGTCTTTCACGGCGCCAATGACCTTGTCGGCAACACCGAGGACGGCATTGCGGCCAAAACCAACCATAACGGAACCCTTGTCGGTATCTTCGCTAAAGCCGGGCATTTCCAGGGCCTTGTTGATGGCCGGGGTAAAGTCCTTGTCGCCGAGATGGGCGACACCGGGCCAACCAACCAGGCCGGAGGTGAAGATGCTGTCCATATAGGCCTTAGGGTCCTGGATACAGTTGGTGGTCATGATTACCGATCCGGGAAACTCGGCAAATTCTTTCTTCTGGTTCTGCCAGGCCGTGCCGTAATGGCCGTAGAAATGAGCATATTTCTTGAGCTCTGGGTAGCCGTGGCAGGGCAGCATTTCACCATGGGTATAAACATTGATGCCTTTGCCCTCGGTCTGCTTGAGGATGAGCTCCAGATCCTGCAGGTCGTGACCTGATACCAAAATCGCCTTGCCCTTTTGGGCCCCCAGGGGAACTTGTGTTGGTACCGGATGGCCGAATTTGCCGGTGTTACCGGCATCAAGAAGCTCCATGGCCTTGAGGTTGGCCTCGCCGCATTCCAAGGCCAGGCCCACCAGCTCATTTACCTCAAGATCGTCGCGGAGGATGGTGGTCATGGCCTTATCAATATAGGCATAGACAGAGTCATCTTCCTGGCCCAGGATGCGGGCGTGATCAGCATAGGCAGCAACACCCTTGAGGCCAAAGAGGGTGATGTGCTTCAGGGACTTGATGTCCTCGTTCTCGTCGGTGTTCAGGCTGACAGCCTTGCCCTGCTCAACGAGACCGGCAATATCAGCAGCCGGGCTAAAGGTGGCGGCAGGTACGGTAAAGCTGGCGCCAGACTTGGCCTTCATCTCTTCACGGAGCTCAACAGCCTTATTGATCATATTGGCAAAGCGGGCCGGGTCAAAGTTGACGTTGGTCAGGGTGGAGAAGATGGCCTCACAGATAAAGAGTGAGGTGGCGGGATCGGTGATTCCCTTCTTGCGGGCCGCGTCGCTGTAAAGGCAGAGACCCTGGACGGCGTGGATGAGCAGATCCTGGAGGTCGGCAACCTCTTCGTTTTTCCCACAGACGCCTATGCTGGTGCAGGCAGTTCCCTTGGCAGTTTGTTCACATTGTTGACAGAACATATTGAATCCTCCTTTAAGTTTGAAAAAGCGGGTTTGGTGTCATTTGTTAAAACCACCATATCGCACTCGTCACCCTCAGGCTTTGACCTAGGTCAACGAATCTGTTTTTTTTGTATTTTTTGAAAGAAAAAAATAGTGGTCTATTTCTCGTGGATCGTCCTGCCAGGTAGAGAGCCTGCTTCTGTTAATAGGGAATCTTGTCCTCAAGCTCATCCCAAAGCTGGAAGCCTTTGAGGGCTTCAGGGCGCATGAGTTGGTGGATGGCGATCATTCTTGCTGGCGGCTCCTTGGCAAATTCCTGGTAGATGAAATTGTCGGCAAAGCCTATGTCGGCGGCATCGCGACGATTGGCGGCAAAATATATTTCGCTGATGCCGGCCCAGTAGAGGGCGGCAAGGCACATGGGGCAGGGTTCGCAGTTGACGTAGATGGTGCAGCCCTGAAGCTGAAAATCGCTCACTGCCAGACAGGCGGCGCGGATGGCCAACATCTCGGCGTGGGCCGTGGGGTCATTGTCGAGGGTCACCCGGTTGATGCCGCTGCCGATAACTTCGTTATTTTTGACAATAACGGCGCCAAAGGGGCCGCCACCATTGGTGAGACTTGTTTCGGCTAGACTAATCGCCTGGGCCATGAATTTTTGGTGATTTGGCATGTGATTCCTTTTTGGGTGCTGAATGTGTTGGGCTATAGGAAAAATATCGTAGCATATCAATGAAAGCCGCGTGAAAAAATGTTAGTTTGGCGGGGTATTGTCACTTTCACCATATGGATAGGGAAAACACGATGAATTATCTGGCAATTTTTTTGGCCTACCTGGCAGGCTCCATCCCCTTTGGCTTGCTGCTTGGTAAGATGGCCGGCATTGATGTCCGCGATTCCGGATCGCGTAACATCGGCGCCACCAATGTCACCCGCCTGGCCGGTAAGAAGTTCGGCGTCTTTACCCTGCTGCTTGATGCCGGTAAGGGTCTGGTGCCCATGGTCGTCGCCCAGGCCGTTGGCCTCTCTATCCCTGTCGTTCTTCTCTGTGGGGCAGCCGCCTTTGTCGGTCATTGCTTTCCTGTCTATCTCCGCTTTCGGGGCGGAAAAGGGGTGGCCACGGCCTTAGGTGTCTTTGTCTTTCTTGATATTTTTGCCGTGCTCGGCGGTGTTGTTCTCTTTGTCACCGCCGTACTCATTACCGGCTACGTTTCTCTGGGCTCGATGCTGGCGGCGGCCACGGTTTCTCTGTTGGTCTGGTTGCGCCACGGTCTCGGGTCCTATTTCTACCTCGCCCTCTTTGTCACAGCCCTGATCTGGGTCAAGCATCATGAGAATATCGGTCGCCTCTTACGTGGTGAGGAAAAAAGCTTTAAAAAGAAGGATGTCGCAGCTTAGGGAGCAGGGATGGTCAGCAAGAGACAGTGGGTGAAAATTGAAGAGGCCAAGGAGCTTTTTGGCTTGGGAGACCGGGCCACCCTGGCCGAGATCAAGGCGGTCTTCCGGCAGCTCACTAAGAAATATCATCCTGATCTGGCCGGTGAGAGCGAAGAGAATCGCAGCAAAACCCAAGAGGTCACCGAGGCCTATCAAGACCTGCTTGCCTATTGCGAAGCCTATGAATTCCCGCTGGTGATGGCCGAGTCCGAGCTGGAGGAGGATGACGAAGATTGGTGGATGAACCGTTTCGGTCAGGACCCTGTTTGGGGCCCGGGCCAGAAAGAGGAGTAAGCCCGCCATGGCTGGGGGCGGCGTCAAGCTTTCGTGACAGCCATATCCATAAAAAAAGGCGCCGGATTAAATTCCGGCGCCTTTTTTTATGGATATGG
>JBFFIS010000222.1:0-4875 GCA_041556375.1 Desulfurivibrionaceae bacterium
CTTACCTGGTTCTGGAAATTCCATTCCCCAATGATTTTTTGAGGTTGATACGGATTGTTGGGGCCTGCAGGCAAGGCTCTTTTGTGCTTTTCCAGCGCTAGGTGCGGTATGGCCATTATTCTGGGAAAGACCAGGCTGCCAGGCCATAGAGCATGACCGCCGCGACCACCACGGCGGAAAAGCCGCAATGTACGGCCCCCAAGGTGGCAAGCATGACACTGATGACCGAGGCACAGCCGTTAATTCCCCAGGCCCAGGGGATAAGGGCGGGGGCCTGGCTGCCGAGACGAGCCAGGCCCAGGGGGAAAGGCATGCCCATGGCAAAGGCCAGAGGGGCGATAATGGCCAGGGCCAACCCGACCCGGGCCCATAGGGGCCAGTGCATGGCAAGCTGAAAAATGGCGGGCAGCAGGCCCAGGTAGAGCAGGGCAATGGCCGCTATGGCGGTAATGGCCATTAGGGCCACCTGTCGTGCCGTTCTGCGGACCATCAGGGTTCGGGCCTGGATGCTGCCCAGGCCGGCAAAGAGCAGAAAGGCCACCAGGACCACAGTGGCCGCATAGAGGGGATGGCCGAGAAAAAGGATGAATTTCTGGATAAAGGTCAGCTCCAAAAAGAGAAAGGCCAGGCCCAGGGCAAAGAAGTACAAAACAACAGAGCAAAGCCGTGTGTCAGGGGCCACCTCTGTTCTCACGAAAAAGAGAGGCAGGACAATGAGTACAATGCTGGCCAGTCCGGCCTGGATCAGGGAGACCAGTAAGACCAGATAGCCCCACTCCATAAGGGCCATGCCGCCCCTGTCCCGCAAGGTCATGATTTCCTCGATAGATTGCCATTTGAGAAAGTGAAAGAAGAAGGGTTTGTCGTCGCTGGCAGGTGTGAGGTTGAATTTGTAACGGTCAATATAGTCAGCGGCCTCGTCGCCTAACAACGCCTGGGCGCCCAGGTAAAATGAGGGCTGCCTGAGCTGGTTGAAGAGGTTGGCCTCTGAGGTCTCTATGCCCGGATAGTAGGCGAGGTCAAAGGCGCGCTCTGTGCAGAAGGTACGCAGCCTGGCAATGTCGGCCTCACTCACCGCCTTCTTGGTGACCAGTAAGGTTGAGGTCTGCAGGCCGCGGATGAGGATGAGATGATCAGCAGCCTGGGCAACACCTTGCCTCTCCAGGGCTGTTCTGGCCGTTGCCAGCAGCTTGAGGCTGTCGCGGGGAGGGACTTTCAGCCAGCGGCTGATGGCCAGGGCGCCATGGGCGGAGAGGTGGCGCCAATAGTCCTGAAAGGCCTCCACCGTGTAGAGGTAGTTTTCCTGCAGGGCATGGAGGCCGGCGCCGGCAGCGCCAAAGGCGTCGACCATGGACATCTGGATCAGGTCGTACTCCTGAAGACTGCGGCCCAGGAAGGCCCGGGTGTCGGTGATATGGGCGCTCACCCCTGGAGCCTGGTAAGGAGCGCCGGAAAAGGCGGCAAACTCATCCTGAACAAGATTGACCACCTGGCGGTTAAGTTCCACCGCCTCAATCTGGGCGGCGCCAAAATAGAGGGCCTGGAGGATGTCACTGCCGCCGCCGGCCCCGAGGATAAGGACATGCCGGGGCTTGGTGACATGGTAAGGCAGGGCCGAGGTGAGCTGGTCGAGATAGGCAAGAGGGGCCAGGTCGCCGTTAAAGGTATTGATCGCCGACATGCCGCTGCCATCGACAAAGAGTCCGAGTTGGGCTGGCGGTTCAACCGCGGCCTGCAGGCTGAGGCCGGGAGCATGTCGCCAGGGCAGCAGGGGGCTGGCAATGACGGTCAACAGCCCCAAGGGGCTTGAGCGCTGGGCCATGATTTTGGTGCCATCAATGCGCAGGGTCTGGCTCTGCTCCTTATAGGGGGAAGGCTGGAGCTGCGGCCAGGAGGACGGCAGCCAGGGCAGGGCCGCTATGCCGAGGATAAAAAATGCCAGGGCCCAGCCCCGCAAGCGGCCCCTGAATTCCCACCATGCCAGAGGGGCGGCAAGGAGGGCCAGGGCGCAGATAAGTATCAGGACGCGCACCGGAAAATAGCTGTGCAAGAGAGCAATAACCGCGGCGCTGCCCAGCCCCGCACCCAGGAGGTCCATGCCGTAGAGCGTGGCAACCTGGTGGCGATAGCGGGCCAGGGCCAAGGCGGTGCTGGTGGCCGCCAGGAAAAAGGGCAGGGCGAGAATAAGATAGATAGCCAGGAGACGCACCGGTTGCCAGGGGTTCCAGATAAGCTCCTCCGGGTGAAAGGGGATCATCTGGGCGCCGATGAAGCAGAACAGTGCTGCCAGGCCATAGAGAATAACGCTACAGAGGTAGGCCCCTTGAAAACGGGGGAGCAGCCAGCGGCGGGCCAGAGCAACAAAGGTGCCGCTGGCGCCATAGCCGAGCAGGGCCAGGCTGATGACCATATAGGCAAAGTGGTGCCACTGGATAATGGCAAAGAGGCGCAACAGGAGAATCTCGTAGGCCAGGGCGGTTCCTGACACCAGGGCAATGGCCAGGCGCGGTGCTTGGTCAGTATGCCTGGCCTGGATGGTCATCTGGTTCCGTGTCCACCGGTCAGGGGCACAAAGCGAACAGGCAGGACCTGGCGGCTGCGCACCGAGCCATCCTGCTTCTTTTCAACGACAACGAGCTGCTGGATCATGAATTTGCTGCCCACCGGGATCACCATTTTACCGCCAGGTTTCAGTTGCTTGACCAGGGGCGGCGGGATGTGGCTGGCGGCGGCGGTGACCATGATGGCATCAAAGCTGTTATGGCCGGGCCAGCCATAATAGCCATCGCCGATAAGGACCTCGACATTGTCATAGCCCAGGGCTGCTAAGCGCTGGCGGGCCTCTATTCCCAGAGGTTTGATGATTTCAATGGTGAAGACCTGGCGGGCAAGCTCACTTAAGATGGCGGCCTGGTAGCCAGAACCGGTGCCGACCTCAAGCACGGCGTCGCCTGGCTTGATCTCCAGTAATTGACTCATGACCGCGACAATATAAGGCTGGGAAATGGTCTGACCATAACCAATGGGCAGGGGCCGGTTTCTATAGGCCAGGGGGCGCTGGGCCTTGGCAACAAACTCATGGCGCGGCACCTTGGCCATGGCCGCAAGGACCCGCTGGTCTAAGGAGGAAACCCCCAGATAGCTGCTGGTTGCCAGGACGTCGGCCCGGATGGTCTCCACCAGCTTGTGTCGGGCCGTGGCATAAGCGTCGGAGGCCGCAGCCTGGCGGAGAGGCAGCAGGTGGCTGCAAAGCAAAGAAAAAATGATCACAAGATGAGGCCAGCGCAGCATGTCGTAATCATCCTCGGTCGCCTTGGTCGCCCAGAAGCGGCGCAACACGGCAGGACCTGTTGAGGGGATGCAGGGAGACGGCGGGTGATGAAAAACACCCATAGCCATACTGTCTGTATATTGGTGATATTTGTCAAGCGTAACGCCGGCAGATAATGCCACCGTCACATCAGGCTGGAGGGGAGGGAAGGTGCGTAGAGGCGCAGGGGAAGGGAATATTTTCTGCCAGGCAGAGGGCTTGGAGGGCAACATGGCTGAAGACCGAGGGCTGAAGGCTATCATGCCCTCGGTCTTCAGTTTTTTTGCTAAAAGTCCAGGGTGGCCTGCCAGGATTTTTTAAGATCAGCCAGGTCGGCAGCAAGCACTGTGCTGCCGTTAAGACCCTTGGCCTGCAGGGTGGTGGCACTGGTTACCATACCCAAGCGCCCCACCGAGGTGCCGGCCATGGCCGCCTCAAAGGCGTCGGCCTTGTCGGGGTGGACGGTGACCACAAAGCGGCTCTGGGACTCGGAGAAGAGCAGGACGTCATCACGGTCAATGCCCTCCATGGGGGCCTGGCTGAGGTCAAGGTTCATGCCGAGGCCGCCGCTGAAGGCGGTTTCAGCCAGGGCCACGCCCAGGCCGCCGTCGGAGCAGTCATGGCAGGAGGCAACCAGGCCGTCCTTGATGGCTGCCTCTAAGGCCCGGTAGCGGGGCAGAGAATCAGCCTCGCGTACCTTGGGGACCTTGTTGCCGATGGCACCGTGGAGAACGGCATACTCGGAGGCGCCGAGCTCGTCATAGGTGGTGCCGAGCACGTAGACAAGGTCGCCTTCACGCTTGGCATCCATGGTCACGGCCTTGCGGACGTCATCGATCTTGGCCATTACCGAAAACAGCAGGGTGGGCGGGATGGAGATCTTGGTGCCGCCCACCATGTAGTCGTTCTTCATGGAGTCCTTGCCCGAGATGGGCGGTACGCCGTAGGCCTTGGCATAATGGGCCAAGGCGCGGTTGGCGCGGACCAGCTGGGCCAGTTTGTAATGACCGTCCGGCGTCTTTTCCGACTGGATGGGGTCGCACCAGCAGAAGTTGTCGAGACCGGCCATGACCTCAAGAGAGCCGCCGACGCAGATGGCGTTACGTACCGCCTCGTCCACGGCGCAGGCCGTCATATGGTAGGTGTCGATGTCGGAGTAACGGGGGCAGACGCCATGGGACACCACGAGGCCGGCAAAGGAGTCAAAGAGCGGCCGGACCACAGCGGCATCGGATGGGCCGTCATTCTCGGCGCCGGTGAGGGGCTTGACCACCGATATACCCTGAACCTCATGGTCATACTGCCTGACCACGTACTCCTTGGAGCAGATGTTGAGGCTGCCCAGCAGCTTTTGGAGTTCGGCATTGAGGTCGGGCGTGGCCGGCAGGGCTGGTTCGTCAAAGGTCTTTTGCTGCCACTTGGCCACCATTTCCATGGGCGGCAGGGCCTTGTAGACAAAGTCCATGTCCAGGTAGGCCACGGTCTTGCCGTCATAGAGGCAGTGAAATTTGCCGGAATCGGTAAAGGTGCCGAGGATGGTGGCCTCGACATCCATTTTCTGGCAC
>JBFFIS010000223.1:0-4866 GCA_041556375.1 Desulfurivibrionaceae bacterium
AAAAAATTCGAGACCATCCTTACCTCCAGCGCCCAGATTTCCGAGGTAACCTGCCCAGAGTGTCAGTCGAAGAACATCCAAAAAACCATCTCAGCCTCAAGCTATCGCCTGGCCAGCAGCTCCAGCTCCATTCCGGCCGGCGCCCTCTCCGGCTGCTCGTCCAGGGGCGGCTTCTCCTGAGCTTAAGGGTTTAACGATCAGGTTGATCGTTTCACATGAAAAAAGGGCGCTCCGGAAATTCAGGAGCGCCCTTTTTTTAGGGCCATCACGGAATTTCGTGGGCAACCTGTAGAAGCTATCTTGCTCCGAACATTGTTTGTTCATTTTTGTTTGCCCAAAAACGAACCAAAAAAGGCACCCCTAACAGTCCTGGCCTTCGGCGCCACTCGCCTTCCACTGTTCAAGGCGGCATTGCAGAAACTCGCTGTCGCTCAAACATGCTGCAATGCTCTTCGCCTTGCCCAGCTCCCTGCTCGCTCAGGTCTGAATGGGGAAAATCAAAACTTTTAACACCAAAGGTTCCACTGTAATCCGTGATGAACCTTTTTTGGGTGCAGTTCCAGCCAGGAGGTCCTCGTCGTCTCAACCGCCTATCAGGCCCTCGGCTTAAGCCACTGCAAGCTCCAGTCATCCTGATCACAGAATTCATAATAATTACAGACAAGCTCTTCCCCCTCGGCAATATCACGCAAGGCCACCATAGTATTGCCCTCCTTGATGTTGGCGACATTAAAGCCCGTCGGACAATGGTTCATAAACTGGGCGTTATCTACACAGATAATAAAGCGGCCATCCTCTTTATAGGCCAACTGCCTCACCTGGTTAAAGGAATGCTCTGCCACCTCTCTTTCCATGGCCTGCCACTGCCACGGCTCCAGGGCCAGGTCGACCATGGCTTGAAATGTCCAGATTTCCTGGTGGGCCTTGATCGTTTCGCCGGCAAAAAGACCGATGCCATGAAGATGGGAGCGATCAAGATAGGTTTTCACCTTAAGCATTTACCTCACCTCCTTCCAAGACCTGCTGCAAGTAGATATGAGGATCTGGATTGACTAATTCTGTGAAGAAAAAATCACTCTCATCGTAGGAGAGGGAGTAGTCTTCAAGCAGCTCTTCCCCCTGTTTTATGTCACGCAGGGCTATTTCGGTGTAATCATCAACAAAAGTTATGTTCCTGTTGTCCGGGGAATGGTTAATAAATCGTGCGTTATCAGTGAGATAAAAATATTGGCTATTTCTCCGATATGTTGAATTCATCAAATGCTGCAGGGTAAAATTATCGACCTCACGGCAAAGTCTCAGGAAGCGCTCCGGAGGCAAAACCGTATCGATAAAATCCTTGAATTTCCAGACCACAGAATGGGCAGGGATATCCTGGGCCGCAAACAGGCCGATTCCATGGACCTGCGACGGGGCCAAATACGTTTCCACAATGAGCATCGAGGTTTCTCTCGCTAAAGACTGGCAAAGTTCTCTACAGTGACAGGGCTTGCCGAGCCCAACGTACACTTCATAGACGTTAGATTGTTATGTGTTCGCATCGAAAAAAGGCACAAGGAGACGCCTTTGCTGACAAGACGGCAGCCTTTCATGGAAAATGGGCTTGCCGTCGTCAGCCGCCAATAAGCGAAGGCGTCGAATGACAAAAAAACAGTTTTTTGCCCTTTTCCATCTTCACTGTGCCGTGCAGCTCAACAGTGCGCCGCAACACAGGCAGCAAGGGGCCGACGTTATCATCCGGAATCAGGTAATATTTCTCCTCATCGCCGGTGAGAAGAGCCAGGCCGGTAATGCCCCCCTGCTCATCCCATTTATCAGGAACCAAGAGGCCTGTTATAGCCACCTTCTTGACGGGCCGCGACAGCCTTTTGCCGCTTTTAGAGTCCATCATTGTCACTCATTTCTTCCTTGGGACATGTCCCAGAGCGGCACCATGACGGCTCCCATAGCATATGAGAGCCGTCACGGTGCCGATGTTAACCTCAAATCAGAAATCAACAACTCCCATGACCGACCAGGAAGGGCCTTTAATTATCATACTGCTCATCGTAGGTGCCCATGGAATCCTCTTCGTAGTAACCAATGGTCTCCAAGGGCTCGAGACGGAGAGGAACAAGGGACAGAATTTCAAACTCCTGCTCACATTCCTCGCAGTAGACTTCGTCACCAGGCTCGTTATCATAAAAAATTCTGATTTCACCACGGCAGCTTGGGCATTTCTTACTTCTCATCACTGTTTCTCCTTTAAAACACCGTTTGTTCTTCCTGGAGAGAAGTGCCCATCATCTCTTGAGGCGCTTCTTCCATTTCTTCCAAAAGACCTCCTCCCATGCCTTCTTCAACAGGAAAGGAATCGTCTGTGATAATTGGTTGGTTTGTTTCATCAATCTCAAGCTCGTAATCTTGCGGCAAGCCATCATTCACGAGCATCTCGGGGCTCAACTCCTCCATTGCCGGGGCATACTCATCTGTTGTCGCTTGGGCGGAGACGACGTAGCCGCCAAAACCGAGAGCTGCAACCAAGGCCACACACACCATTTTCTTTTTCATTTTTCCCTCATGCGGAAAAGATAGATAAGAGATGCCAGCCCGCAAAACAGCACCAGGAGGACATCTGTAAAATCCCGGCCATCCAGGCCGGGACCAAACAACAACTTCAGCATATTCAGCCGCCCTACTCCTTGTTGAGCGCATAGCCGATGGTCCGGTAAACGAGCTTAGCTGCGGTAAAGGCGCTATAGGCTGGCCCTGCCGGCGGCGCCAACTCAACAAAGTCGGCACCAACCAGGGTGGTTGTCCGGCATATCTCGGCAATAAGCCTGGTGGCTGTCTGCCAGCTCAGGCCATCCGGCTCCGGCGTACCGGTGGCCGGCAACACGGCGGGGTCAAGGCCGTCGAGGTCAAAGGTCAGGTACACAGGCCGGCCATTAATCCAGTTAACAATGTCGCTAAGCCAGTTGTCCTGCTGGCGCATGCGCGCCGTTGTCCAGGGCTGCCAGCCGCGATGGCTGCAGAGCTGCCACTCTTCGTGGCAAAAAGAGCGAATGCCAACCTGGACAAAGGGCAGGCCGAGATCATCGACACGACGCATGACGCAGGCATGGCTCAGCCAATCCTGGTCATACTCAGCGCGCAGGTCAAGATGGGCATCCACCTGAACAACGCAGAGATCAGGGTAATGGCGCAGGCAGGCAGCAACTCCGGCCACGGAGAGCGAATGTTCGCCCCCCAGGAGTATAGGGAGCTGGCCACGGTCAAGGATCCCTTCAACCTCATGGCAGAGCCGCATTAATATCTGCTCGCCACTGCCCTGGCAATTAACAGCCGGCCTGGTGGTTATTCCTGCCCGCCACGGCTCAGAGAGCAGCTCGTCATCAAAGACCTCCAGGGCCTCGGAGGCGGCCAAAATGGCGGCCGGCCCCTCTTCAGTGCCTGCCAGCCAGCTCACCGTGTCGCCGTAGGGCACCGGTATAATAGCGACCCGGGCCGAGGCCTCATCAGCAGCCTGGCAGCCTGCTTCAAGAAAATATGGGTGGTCCATAGCCGTCATTCTACTCTTCAAAATAGGTGTAGCCGCGCAAGCCGGCATCATAGGCATCCATGATCTGGCGGCGCTCGCCTGGGCTGATAAGGCCGGCCTGCACTGCCTTTTCTGCCTTCTGCCGTACCTGGTTGATCAAAAGCCGCGGTTCATACTCGACATAGGAGAGGACATCGGCAACGCTGTCGCCCTGGATCTCGCGGGAAAAAACGACCTCGTTTTCTTCACTGATCGACACTGCCACGACATTGGTATCACCAAGGAGATTATGGAGATCACCCAGGGTTTCCTGGTAGGCCCCGACCAAAAAGACGCCGAGATAATACTCATCCTGATTAGGGACATGGAGAAGGATGGTCTTCTTGATGTCATGGAGATCGGTGAATTTATCGATCTTGCCGTCTGAATCACAGGTGACATCGGAGAGCACGGCGTTTCTGGTCGGCTTTTCATTTAAGCGGTGCACCGGCATAATAGGGAAGAGCTGACCAATGGCCCAGGAATCCGGCAGGGACTGAAACACACTGAAGTTGCCGTAATAGGTATCAGCCAGGACACTGTTGATATTCTTCAACTCATCCGGGACGAACTTCATCTCCTTCATCTCAGCGCTGATCTTCTCCATGATCTCCCAGAATATCTCCTCGGCCAGGGCCCGCTGGCGCAGGGGAATAACGCCGTGCCTAAACAGGGTGCGGATTTCCTCCAAGTAATAGGTGGCATCATGAAACCACTCCTGGAGGTTCTTGGCGGTCAGGGTCTGCTGCAGATCATGGAGATTTTGGAGCATGACATGGCTGTCGATGGGGAACTCGCTGACCTCGCGAACGCTGGCAAGCTGACAGACATCAAGGACGTTAAAGAGCAGGACCTCATGATGGGCCACCGTGGCCCGTCCTGACTCGCTGACCAGGATGGGATGGGCCACCTCGGCATCGTCGGCCACGCTTTTGACCACCTCGACAATGTCGGTGCAATACTCGAGCAGCTTGTAGTTGCGGCTCGATTCAAAGTTGGTGTGGGAACCGTCATAATCAACGGCCAGACCACCGCCGACATCCAGAATACCCAGAGGCGCCCCCTCCTTGACCAGATTGACGTAGAAGCGCATGGCCTCACTGATGGCCGTCCGGATGTTGCGGATATTGGTGACCTGGGAGCCGATATGGTAATGGAGCATCTGCAGACAACTGAGCTTGTCATGGCGCTTTAAGGTATCCACCATGTCGATACTTTCCGAGGCGGTGTGACCAAAGAAAGAGCGGTCACCGCCGGAGTCCTGCCAGAGGCCACCGGCCCGGCTGGAGAGCTTGACACGCACGCCG
>JBFFIS010000224.1:0-4862 GCA_041556375.1 Desulfurivibrionaceae bacterium
GAGTCCCGACCGCCCGCAATGGCAGGAGTATCAGGCCGCAAATTTTACCTTTGTCCCCAATGAGAAAGTCTGGTTGGGACAGATTTTTCCTGGTTAATTGATGTAGTTACAGATAGATGGGTAGTTGTTCCTGGTGGGGAAATTTAAGAAAAGTGTTTTACAAGTGCCGCATTTTTTATGGATAATGATCTTGTTTTGAGGGGGCAAGGGCCGAGTTCAGACGGTGTGGAGAGGCAGCGGCGGCCAGTTTGCCGGAGTATTTAGATTATCTTGGTATTCTATGTAAGGGGGGAATTAATGATCGGCAAGAACGTTCGGCTCGCGGTAAAGATTGGCGGTGGTTTTGGCATTTTTGTGGTTTTGCTGGCGGTTATTTCGGTGGGAAGCTATATAGGCCTCCAAGTTATCCAAGATCATGCCAAACTTCTGCTGGAGCATAATAATGATAAGTCCTTCATGCTTGCCAAGGAGATTGATCACCTCAACTGGATGGCCAAGGTCAATGACCTCTTCCTCAAGGACGAGGTCACCACCCTGCAGGTGGAAACCGATGACCATAAATGCGGTTTCGGCAAATGGCTCTATAGCGCAGAAACCCAGGAGATGATCGGTCAGGGCGGCGATGAGGCTGAGCTTTTTAAGGCTATCCTTGATCCCCACCGCCGTTTGCATAAATCGGCTATTGCCATCGGCGAGACCTACTCCGCCTTTGATACCGAGGTGGCCACGCTCCTGCCGGAGCGCTGGATCGATCACCTCAAGTGGGTCAAGAACCTTAGTAACTCGCTGCTCACCGGGCGAGAATTCACCGGCGGCCTTGATCCTCATAAATGCGCCTTCGGTAAATGGTACTATGCCTATCAGGCCAGTGATCCCCAGTTGGCGAGCCTGCTCAAGGCCTGGGAAGATCCCCATGTCCGTTTGCATCGCTCGGCCCAAGAGGTCGTCGCCGTCATGGCCAGGGGCGATAAGGCAGAGGCCCAGGAGATTTACAATAATGGCACCCTGATTGCCTTGGAAGAAATTGCCAAGGGCTATGCCAACACCAAGGAGTGGATCGAGGCCAAGGTCGCCAGGCAGCATGAAGCCAAGCATATCTTTGACACCGAAACCTCGGCCGCCTATGGCGAGATCAAAACCTTATTGCACCAGCTCCGTGAACTGGAGGACAAGGTTATTGCCGCAGAGGATGAGGATCTGAATCAGATAATTGGCAGTACCAATTTTTCCACCGCCTCCCTCTCCGTTTTTGGCATCGTCTCCGGGATCATGGTGGCCTTTTTTATCACCAGAGGTATCACCCGGCCCTTGAACAGTGCCATTAAGGGTTTGACCCAGGGCAGCGCCGAGGTGGATAAGGCCTCCGACCAGATTGCCGTCTCCAGCCAGCTGCTGGCCGAGGGCACCTCTGAGCAGGCCGCCGCCCTTGAGGAGACCTCGTCCTCCATGGAAGAGATGGCCTCGATGATTAAGCAGAACTCCGATAATGCTGCTCAGGCAGATCGGCACATGAAGGATGCCAATAGGGTTGTCGACGAGGCAAGTTCGGCCATGGCCGAGTTGACCGGATCCATGGAGGATATTTCCAAGGCCAGCGAGGACACCCAAAAGATTGTTAAAACCATTGATGAAATTGCCTTTCAAACCAACCTGCTGGCCCTCAATGCCGCCGTCGAAGCAGCGCGGGCCGGTGAGGCAGGGGCCGGTTTCGCCGTGGTTGCCGATGAGGTCCGCAATCTGGCCATGCGGGCTGCTGAGGCCGCCAAGAATACGGCAACCCTCATTGATGAGACAGTGAAAAGGACCGCCACCGGTTCCGACTTGGTGGACCGGACAAGTAGGGCCTTTGCCGAGGTGACCGGCAGTACCACCAAGATCAGTACCCTGGTTAGTGAGATCAGCGAGGCCTCGGTTGAGCAGGCCAGTGGCATCGCCGAAATCAACAGGGCCATTTCCGAGATGGACAAGGTGGTCCAGCAGATTGCCGCCACCGCCGAGGAATCAGCCTCGGCAGCCGAAGAGCTTCACTCCCAGTGCAGTCAGGCCCAGGAGCATGTCACTGATATGGCGGTGGTTGTTTATGGCGATAATGCCAAAAAGGTAAATCCAAGCGCGGCCCAGCTGAAGCGGCGGATGCCGTCTCAGGAGGGTAATCTTCTGGCGGCCCAGGCTGCCAATCTCCAGGCCCAACCGGTGCCGATCGCCGACTCTGAGGAGTTTGAAGATTTTTAGATCCTGTCAAAATTGATTTACCATAAAAAAGGGGGCCTGAATTGGCCCCCTTTTTTATGGCCGAACGTCTTTGTAAACCTGGGCGGCTGGAGTAAGGTGATTTGTATTAGGTAAATAATTACCGTCCTTATCTCGTTTGTCGTCATCAGAAAAAAAGGAGGTCGCTATGAACATCCTGAAACTGTTTTTTGTTGTCGGTATTGTCTCTATGCTCTGCCAGGGCTGCGCCTCAACTCCTGGACCAGACGGCAAGGGACAGGGCAGGGCAAAGCTTGTTGATCTGGGTAACGGCATCTGTCGGCAGAGTAATGGTCTGATGTGGCAGGTGGAGAGAACAAAGATGTTGTCAAGCGACCAAGAGGCCCTGGCCTATGTTGATAGCCTCAATCTCGGCAACCATAGTGATTGGCGTCTACCCACCAAGGATGAGCTTTATGATCTTTGCTACATCTTTGAAATGAAGCTTGCCGGCGATTGCCCCATAAAGCTCAAGGGCAGCTATTGGTCGACAAATGGCGGCACCAAGGCCGGCGAGTGGCACGCCTATCCTTTGTGTGGTGGCTCAGAGTTGCAGTACATCAAGAGCAAGAGCGGCCGTGTTCGGGCCGTGCGGCCTTAGTGACCACAGAAGAAGACAATGAGACCGAAAAAGAAGATAGTCTGAAGACGTAGGAGTTATTTGTCGTGCAAGAAGAAACAAGAGGCAAGCAGACTGGCCATGCAGGCAGTGGTCCAGGAACGCCAGCCGGGCTTGAGCAAAAGTATTTAAGGATTCTTGATAGTCTCAAGGCCATTGTCTATGTCGCCGACATGCAGAGTCACGAGGTTCTCTACATCAATCATTATGCCCGTGAGCTTTTTGGGGACATTGAGGGGCAGCTTTGCTGGCAAACAATCCAGCAGGGTCAGGATAAGCCCTGTGCTTTTTGCTCCAACCCCAAACTGATCAATGATGCCGGTCAGCCTTTGGGGGTGTACGTCTGGGAGCATCTCAACACCAGAAATAATCATTGGTATGAGCTGCATGATCAGGCTATTTCCTGGATTGACGGCCGTATGGTCCGCCTGGAGATTGCCACCGATATCACCGAGCGCAAAAAAGCGGAACAGGCCTTGGCTCGACATACCAGGGCCTTGAAGGTTTCCAGCAAGTGTCATGAGGCTCTGATCCACTCCCAGAGTGAGGCCGCCCTCCTTGAGGATGTTTGCCGTATTGTCGCCGCTGAGGGTGGCTATCCTCTGGTCTGGGTGGCCTACCTCCAGGGCTCGGTGCTTAAACCCGTCGCCCGGGGTGGAGATGCCGAGGACTATACGGTTGCCATTGACGCTAATTGTTCTACCGCGGCAACAGCGGGAAACTGTCCGGTCGCCACCGCGATCCAGACCTGTAAAACCGTATATTTGCAGGATGTGGAGAGTGCTTCCCTCCCCAAGCATTGTCGGCAGGTGACCCAAAAAAGGAATCTGGCTTCCCTTCTGGCCTTGCCCCTCAAGGTCGAGGAGGATATCATCGGGGCCATTGCCGTTTATGCCCATGGTCAAGCAGCCTTTGACGACAATGAGCAGAGCCTGTTGCAGGAGATGGCCGATAACCTGGCCTACGGCATCACCTCCCTCCGGGCTCGAGATGAGCGGCAGAAGGCTGAAGAGCAGTTGTCTCTCATCGTCGATTCCTTGCCCATCGTCCCCTATACCCGTGAGGCCAGCGAAGGTTTTCCCTTTCGTTATATCGGTGCGGCCATAGGCCGGCTCACCGGCCATGCACCCCAATCCTTTTTAGCCGACCCTCTCTTTTGGTTCAATCATATCCACCCTGATGACCGGCACCGGGCTTTGCCCAAGTTCCAGGAACTTGAAGAGCACGGTACCGAGAAATGTGAGTACCGCTTTCAAATTGCCGATGGTACCTATCGTTGGTTTGCCAGTATCCGGCGACTGGTTCAGAGGGCGGCTGGTGAGAGCGCTTATATTGTCGGGGCCTGGCAGGATATCAGCGAGGAGAAGAAGGCCCGTCAGGAGGCGGAGCTCCGCATGCAGCAGGTGGTCCAGGCTGATAAGCTCGCCTCCCTTGGTGAGGTGGTTGCCGGTGTTGCCCATGAAATCAACAACCCAAACAGCTTTATTACTTATAATATCCCTCTTCTGGAAGAGTCCTGGCAGGCCTTTGCTCCCATCATCGCCGAATATGCCGCCAGCCATTCCGGAGTCAAGCAGGGCAATATTACTCTGGTCGAGATGGCAGAGGAGATGGCCGAAATCATCCATGCCATCAAAACCGGCTCCGACCGCATTAATACGATTGTCGCCAAACTCAAGGATTTTGCCCGCCTTGAGGAGAGCGCCCCTTGTAAGCTCGTTGATCTCAATAAGGTGGTGGAGGATACCCTGACCATTGTCGGAGCCCAGGCCCGCAAGTATGTCGGGACCATTAACCTGGATCTGGCGGACAATCTGCCCCAGTTTTTCGGCCATTTTCAGAAGCTTGAGCAGGTGATGGCCAATCTGATTACCAACGCCGCCCAGTCTATCGTCGACAAAGAAAAGGGCCGGGTTACAATCCGCTCCCGCTTTAATAAAAGGCTTAATGCCATCCTTGTTGAAGTGCAGGACAACGGTCGTGGCATGACAGC